>CAVKBJ010000031.1:0-9524 GCA_963654505.1 Lachnospiraceae bacterium | reverse complement strand
AAGTGGTTTACTCCGCTTCCCTTTTTTATTTTGCCAACGAAAACTTTACACTAACCTGCTCTTTGCTCAAAAACCGTCCCCGATCCCGCGCATACAATGTGAAAAAGGACGGTCCGGGAGGACCGTCCTTCTGTTCTGAACAAAGTGAGGCTTACTTATTGCTTCTGCGCCAGATGTGCATTTTCTCCGCGTCGGCAATGAGCTGCTCGCGGAAATCGGGGTGCGCCACGGAGATCAGCGCCTCGGCGCGCTCCCACGTGGAAAGGCCCTTGAGGTTGACCATGCCGTACTCTGTGACAATGTAGTGCGTGCAGGAGCGCGGGTCGGTGCAGATGGAGCCGGGCGTGAGCGTGGGGACGATGCGGCTCTTGACCGTGCCGTCCTTACCCGTGACGGTGGAAGACATACAGATGAAGCTCTTGCCGCCCTTGGAGAGATACGCGCCCATCGCGAAGTCGAGCTGGCCGCCGGTGCCGGAGATGTGCTTGGTGCCCGCGGACTCGGCGTTGACCTGACCAAAGAGGTCGCAGTCGATGGCATTGTTGATGGAAATGAAGTTGTCGATTTGGGAGATGACGTGAACATCGTTCGTGTAATCGACCGGCGCGCCCATCACGTCAGGGTTGCGGTCCATATAGTCGTAGAGCTTCTGCGTGCCCGCGGCGAAGGCGTAGACCTGACGGCCCTTGTCGAGCTGCTTGTGACGGCCGGTGATCTTGCCGGCGAGCGCCATATCCACGAAGCCGTCCACGTACATTTCAGTGTGGACGGAGAGGTCCTTGAGGTCGGACTGCGCGATCATCGAGCCGATGGTGTTCGGCATACCGCCGATGCCGAGCTGAAGGCACGCGCCGTTCGGGATCTGCGGCACGACGAGGTTCGCCACCGCGATGTCTACTTCGGTCGGCGCGCCGCCCGCGCCGAGCTGCGCGACGGGAGGATTTTCACCCTCGACGATCATATCGACGTCGGCAACGTTGATCTCGCAGCCGGTCAGGCCGTAGACCCACGGCAGGCTCTTATTGACCTCGACGATGACGGTCCCGGCGTTTTCGAGCATATCCGACAGATGGGAGCAGGCGAGCGCGTAGCTGAAGTTGCCGTGCTTGTCCATCGGCGTGACCTGGATCATGGCGACGTCCACCCTTGCGTTGTCGTCGCGGTAGAAGCGCGGCAGCTCGCTGTAGCGCATGGGGATAAAGTAGCCCATGCCCTTGGTGATGATCTTGCGGTCGATGCCGCTGCAATGCCAGGAATGCCAGGTGAAGTGCTCGCCGGCGTCCTCCGCCTTGCAGATTTCGGGCATCCACATCGTCACGCCGCCGCGCACCTTGACATCGCGCAGCTCGCTCTGACGGGCGGCAAGCGCCTTGTCGAGCGCGTCGGGATGGTTCGTACACCAGCCGTAATCGACCCAATCGCCGCTCTTGACGGCCTTGACCGCCTCGGCGGGGGTGGTCAGCTTCTTCTGATAAAGCTCCTGAACGTTCATTGTCGGTTTCCTCCTGAGTTAAGGTAAGGTATTTTTCGTTAAAACTTTGTCAAGGAATATTCTACCACATATTTTTCCGCTTGAAAAGCCCCATTTCCGAAAGTGCGGAGCTTCTCCGGCGGCGGCTCACTCCAGCCGGAGCCAGTCCTCGTACCGCGGCAGCTCATAGTCGGCGGCGGCGCACATTTTCCGCCATTCGTCCTCCCCCGCCGCGCCGCCGACGGCGACCGCGCGGAAGCCTGCGGCCTTCGCTGTTTCCACGCCCGCGAGGGCGCCGGTAAAGACCACGGTATCGGCCTTCTGCGAGCGGAGCCGCCGCATGGCCTTCTCCAGCATCGCTTCGCTATGGACAGCGCAGCCCGTCTCGCCCTCGGTCAAAAGCCCCTTAAAGTCCCCGGCTATGCCCGCCGAGCGCAGCAGCGCTTCGGCCTCCGAACGCTCGAGGGCCGTGACGGCGTACATCCACACGCTCTCCATCTTCAAAATGGAGAGCACCTTGTCCGCGCCCGGGCGCAGGGCGCCGCCGTCAAACAGGGCGTCGGGCAGGGTAAAGATCGTGCTTTGCAAACGCATGGTATCGTCTCCTTATTCTTTCAGCACTACGTTTTCGTCGCCGAGCAGCTCGCGCATCGCGCGGACGAAGGCAGGATGCAGCGCCGCGGTCGTGCCGACGAGCTTTCCGCTGTCCACAAGACGGATGCGCACCGGCTCCCTGCCTTCAAAGAGGTAGGCGATGCGGCGGAACTGCGTCATCTCATGACAGTCCATCGAGGGCAGGCGCAGGAAAAGCGTCTGCCGCTTCTCCCCCGGCGCGGCGCTCTCGCCCGCCGGCGTGCCGCCGTCGAGCGGACGGGCAGAGTCGCACATGAGTTGCGGGGCCTTCTCGTCGCGCACGCTCAAGCGGCCGGACGCGAGAATGGTCTGCCCCTCTTTGAGGTAGCTGCCGCTCGTTTCCAGCGTGCGGGCGAAGCAGAGCATCTCCATCGCGCCGGTGCTGTCCTCCACCGTGACGTAGGCCATGAGGGTGTTGTTCTTCGTCGTTTTGACCTTACTCGCGGTCACGACGCCCGCAATGCTCAGCCGCTGCCCGTCGGAATAGACCGCAGGGCCGGTCTCCTGCGAGAAATCCTCCATAACGCGGCCGATCGGCGCGGCGCCGAGGCAGCGGGTAAGCTCGCGGTAAGCGTCCATCGGGTGGCCGGAGAGGTAGAGGCCGGTGGTCTCCTTCTCCATGCCCATTAGCTCCTGCGCGGTGAACTCGGGAATGTCCGGCAGGTGGAGCGGCTCGCGCTGCGCGCTCCCGCCGCCCATGCCGAAGAAGTCGAGCTGCCCTTCGACGTTCACGCGGTTGCCGTTTGAGATGCCGTCCATGACCTTCTCGTACACCGCGATGAGCTGCGAGCGGCGCACGCCCATCGAGTCGAACGCGCCCGCGCGGATGAGGTTCTCGACCGCGCGCTTGTTCATATCGTTCCCGTCCATGCGGACGCAGAAATCCTGAAAATCCGCGAACGGGCCGTTGACCTCGCGCTCGCGCATCATGCGCGCGATCAGGCCGCGGCCGATGCTCTTGATGGCCACAAGGCCGAAGCGGATGCCCTCCGGCTCGACGGTGAAGCGGTCGCTCGAGCGGTTGACGTCCGGCGGCAGGAGGGCGATGGCGCACTCGCGGCACTCATTGATGTACTCCGCGATCTTCCCGCTGCTGTCGAGCACGCTCGTGAGCAGCGCCGCCATATACTCCTTCGGGAAATGGCACTTGAAGTACGCCGTCTGGTACGCGATGACCGCGTAGGCCGCGGCGTGCGCCTTGTTGAAGGCGTAGTTGGCGAAGGCATAGATGTCGTCATAGATCGCCTGCGCGGCGGCCTCGTCGATGCCGTTGGCGACGCAGCCCTTGATATTGCGAGAGGGATCGCCGTGGAGAAAGGCCCCTCGCTCCTTTTCAATGTCCTTGACCTTTTTCTTGCTCATCGCGCGGCGGAGCATATCCGCCTGCCCGAGCGAGTAGCCCGCGAGCTGCTGGAAGATCTGAATGACCTGCTCCTGATAGACGATGCAGCCGTAGGTGATGGAGAGGATCGGCTCAAGCTGCGGAATGAGGTAGGTCACCTTGCTCGGGTCGTGCTTGCAGGCGATGAACTTCGGAATGGAGTCCATCGGGCCGGGACGGTAGAGCGCGATGAGCGCCGTGATGTCCTCGATGTTCTGCGGCTTCATGCTCACGCACACGCCCGTCATGCCGCTCGACTCGAGCTGAAAGACGCCCGAGGTCTTGCCCGCGGCGAGCATTTCGTAGGTCTCGGCGTCGTTCTCGGGAATGTCTGCGAGCGCGAAGTCCGGCTGCGTTTTCTGCACGGTCTTGACCGCGTCGTCGAGCACCGTCAGGTTGCGCAGGCCGAGGAAGTCCATCTTGAGAAGGCCCAGCTCCTCGAGCGTGGTCATGACGTACTGGCACACCACCGCGTCGTCGTTCGTCGCGAGCGGGACGTAATCGACCACCGGGCGCTTCGTGATGACAACGCCCGCGGCGTGCGTGGAGGCGTGGCGCGGCATTCCCTCAAGGGCGCGCGCGGTGTCGATCAGGCGCCTGACCTGCTCGTCGCTTTCGTACCTCTCGCGCAGCTCGCGCGAGAGCTTGAGCGCGTCGTCAAGCGTGATATGCAGGGCGTTCGGCACGAGCTTCGCGATCGCGTCGCAGTCGGCGTAGGGCATATTCAACGCGCGCCCCACGTCGCGGATCGCGCCGCGCGCGGCCATCGTGCCGAAGGTGACGATCTGCGCCACATGGTCGTCGCCGTACTTGCGGCGGACGTAGTCTACGACCTCGCCGCGGCGGGTGTCGCCGAAGTCCATGTCGATGTCGGGCATGGACACGCGC
Source organism: Lachnospiraceae bacterium (assembly GCA_963654505.1). Taxonomy (GTDB): domain Bacteria; phylum Bacillota; class Clostridia; order Oscillospirales; family Oscillospiraceae; genus Hominicoprocola. The sequence continues at coordinate 5,151 of CAVKBJ010000031.1, read as the reverse complement.
TCGGGGTTCAGGAAGCGCTCGAAAAAGAGGCCGTATTTCATCGGCTCGATGTCCGTGATATGCAGGCAGTAGCTCACGATGCTGCCCGCCGCGCTGCCGCGTCCCGGTCCGACGGGGATGCCGGCGCTCTTTGCGTAGCGCACGAAGTCCGAGACGATGAGGAAGTAATCGACGAAGCCCATCTTCTCGATCATATTTTCCTCGTATTCGAGCTGGGTACGCTGCTTGTCCGTGCCCTCGCCGTAGCGTTCGGCGAAACCGTCCGCGCAGAGCTTTTTGAAGTAGGTCAGCGAGGTGTAGCCCTCCGGCACCTTGAACTCCGGCAGGTGATACTTACCGAAGGTAAATTCCAGATTGCACAGCTCCGCGATCTTCCCCGTGTTCTCGACCGCGCCGGGGTACTGCGAAAAGAGCGCCTCCATCTCCTCCGTCGAGCGGAGGTAGAAGTTCTGCGGCTCGTAGCGCATACGGTTCTCGTCGTCCACGGTCTTGCCGGTCTGGATGCACAGCAGAACGTCGTGCGCGTAGGCGTCGGCCTTTGTGAGATAGTGCGCGTCGTTCGTGCAGACGAGCGGGAGGCCGGTCTCCTCGTGCAGACGCAGAAGCCCTTTGTTCACCACCGCCTGATCGCGGATACCGTGATCCTGCAATTCGAGGTAAAAGTGATCGGGGCCGAATATTTCGGATAGTGTCAAGGCATAAGCCTTTGCATTGTCGTATTCGCCGTTGCGCAGCCGGCGCGGGATCTCGCCGGCAAGGCAGGCCGAGAGCGCGATGAGTCCCCCGGCGTGCGCGCGCAGCAGCTCGAGATCGATGCGCGGCTTGATGTAGAAGCCCTCGGTGAACGCCTTGGAAACCATGTAGGAGAGGTTGCGGTAGCCCTCCTCATTCTCGCACAGGAGGACGAGGTGGCGCGCCTCGGCGTCGAACTCATGCTGCTTATCGAAGCGCGTGCGCGGCGCGACGTAGACCTCGCAGCCGATGATGGGCTTGACGCCCTCGGCCTTGCAGGCGCGGTAGAAGTCGATCGCGCCGTACATCACGCCGTGGTCGGTGACAGCCACCGCCGTCTGCCCCAGCTCGCGGACGCGCTTGGCAAGCCCCTTGATGCGGCACGCGCCGTCAAGAAGGCTGTATTCCGTATGGACGTGCAGGTGTGCGAACGGCATGACGCTTCTCTCCTTATACTTTCTATGCTTTCTCTTTGCCCGCAAGCTCCATGAGCTTGCGCATTCTGTGGTTCAGGCAGGATTTGGTCAGCGGCGGCTCGAAGGTCTCCGCCAGCTCGCTGAGGGACAACTCGGGCTGTAGGAGCCGCGCGACCGCGACCTCCTGCAATTTTACCGGCAGTGCGGCGACAACGCCCGCCTCGGTCAGGCGCGTGAGCGCCTCGACCTGCTCGCGCGAGGCGGCGACAGCCTTGTCCACGTTTGCGGCGTCGCAATTGACGCGGCGGTTGACCGTGTTGCGCATTTCCTTTTCGACCTTCGCTGCCATGACCTCCATCGCCGCGGCGGGCGCGCCGATGCGCGTGAGCAGCTCCTCGATGTGGTTGCTCTGCTTGAAGTAGGTGACCCCGTTGCCCTGCCGCTGCACGTTTTTCGGCTCGCAGCCCATGTCGCGCAGCAGCGCTTCGACCTCGCGCCCGATCTGCAAATGCGGCGTGGCCAGCTCCAAATGGTAGCGCTTGCGCGGATCGGTCACGCTGCCGCCGGCAAGAAAGGCTCCGCGCAGGAAAGCCGCGCGGCAGCAGTCCTCCTCCAAAAGCGCGAAGTTGACGTGCAGCGCGTAATGCTGGTCGGGATCGTAGCCGAGCGTTTCCAAAATGGCGCTGATCTTCCGCGCGTCCGTGATGCGGAAGATGCTCTTGCCGCCGCTCTCCCGCGCGTCGAAGCGGACGCCGAACGCCTTTTGAAAGAGCTTCGGCAGCCGCGCGGCAAAGTCCCCGCTTTCGGTGACGATGCGCACCTCTGTTGGGGAAAAGCCGCCCGCGTAGAGCAGCACGCCGTATGCCTCGGCGAGCGCGCAGCAGCGCCGCGTGAGCGGCTCGCGGCACAGCTCCGCCTTGGCGTCGGAGGAAAAGGACATAGGCGCTCTCCTTTCAGCCGCGCGTGACGTCGCGGTGGTTCTCGTAGGCGGCGTAGCCGAGCTTGTTCAGATACTCCGTCACCGCCCGCGCGATGGACACCGAGCGATGCCGCCCGCCGGTGCAGCCGACCGCCACGACGAGCACAGCCTTCCCCTCCTCCTGATAGAGAGGGAGCAGGAAGGCGAGCATCTGCTCGAGCTTTGATAGAAACTCCTTCGTCTGCGGGAAGGAGAAAACGTAGTGATAGACCTCGTCGTCCATGCCGGTCTTGTAGCGCAGCTCCGGCACGTAGTAGGGATTGGGCATGAAGCGCACGTCGAACACCAGATCAGCCTCGAGCGGCACGCCGTACTTGTAGCCGAAGGAGACCACGCTGACGCTCATGCGGCTCTTCTGCCCCTTTTCCGCGAAAAGGCGGTACAGCTCGGCGCGCAGGTTCGCCGCGGAGAGCTGCGTCGTGTCGATCACGAAGTCCGCGCGCTCGCGCAGCGGACGCAGGAGCTCCGTTTCTCGCTTCACCGCGTCCTCGATGGTCGCACCGTCCTCCATCAGCGGGTGGCGGCGGCGCGTTTCCTTGTAGCGCTTGATGATGGCCTGCGTGTCCGCCTCAAGGTAGAGCAGACGGCAGACCGTGCCGCCCTCGCGCAGGCGGTCGATGACCTCCAGCAGCTCATGAAAGCTGTCCACGCCGCCGCGGATGTCGTTGACCAGCGCGACGCGGTCATAGCGGCCGTCGCTCTCGGCGGAGAACTCCGCGAACTTCGGAATGATGGCGGCGGGCATATTGTCCACCGTGTAGTAGCCGATGTCCTCCAGACAGGACGCGGCGCTGGATTTGCCCGCGCCGGACAGGCCGGAAATGACCAAAATCTCCATGTGAGGTCCCCCCTATCGAACGATCTTCACCTCCGGCTCGAGCGTCACGCCCGTGGCCGTGAATACCGTATGCTGTATCCTTTGAATGAGCGCCAGCACGTCCGCACAGGTCGCGCCGCCTGTGTTCACCACGAAGCCCGCGTGCTTGCGGCTGACCTCCGCCCCGCCGACGCGCGTTCCCTTGAGGCCGCACTGCTCGATGAGCGTACCGGCGAAGTGCCCCTCGGGGCGCTTGAAGGTGCTGCCCGCGCTCGGCAGCTCGAGCGGCTGGCTCGCGCGGCGTTTGGCCGCGAGCTCGTCCATGCGCGCCTTGATCTCCCCCTGTTCCCCGGCGCGCAGCGCGAGCTTCGCGCGCAGCACGACGGCTTCGGGGTGACCGGTGAAGAAGCTGCGGCGGTAGCCGAACGAAAGCTCCTCCCCGCGCAGCGTGCGGACGCCGTCCGGAAAAAGCGCCGTGACCTCGGAGATCACGTCCTTCAGCTCGCCGCCGTAGGCGCCCGCGTTCATCACCACGCCGCCGCCAAGGCTGCCGGGGATGCCGTGGGCAAATTCCAGTCCCGTCAGGCTGTGCTGCCACGCGAAAACGCCCAGCCGCGCGAGCGATACGCCCGCCTCCGCCGTGACCGTTTCGCCGTCGAGGGCAATACGGTTCAGCCCCTCGCCCGTTTGGAGCACGAGGGTGTCCAGTCCCTCGTCCGCGACGAGCAGGTTGGTGCCGTTGCCCAGCAGAAACGGCTCAACGCCGCACTCCCGCGCAAAGCCCATCAGCAGAACGATCTGCCCGGCGGACGCCGGGAACACCATGCGCGCCGCCGGTCCGCCGATGCGGAAGGAGGTATGCCGCGCGAGCGGCTCATCGTGTACGTATTTGAGGTCCGGCAGATACGCCGCGACCTTCTCGTCCAGTAACGCCGCCCAGCCCGGGCGGTTGGCTGAAAACGTGGACTCCATAGCTGCTCCTTACCGATTATTTTCCTGCTCCGCCTGATGGTCGATGTGGCTGTCGATCTGCTCGACAAAATCGCGGGCGGAGTTGATGCCGTATTTCTTCTGGCGGTTGTTCATCACCGCCAGCTCCACGATGCCGGCGAGGTTTCGGCCCGCCGAGACCGGAATGGTCAGCAGCGGTACGGACACGCCCATGATCTGCGTGTGCGCCTCGTCCAGCCCGAGCCGGTCGTAAAATTTTTCGTCGTTCCAGCGCTCGAACTGGATGACAAGGTCGAGCTGCGTCGTGGACTTGACGCCGCTCATGCCGAAGAGCTTCTGAATGTCCACCACGCCGATGCCGCGCACCTCAAGATAATGGCGGATCAGCTCGGGCGCCGTTCCGGTGAGCGTGTCACCGATGCGGCGGATCTCCACAGCGTCGTCCGCGACGAGCCGGTGTCCGCGCTTGATGAGTTCAATGGCCGTCTCGCTCTTGCCAATGCCGCTGTCGCCAAAGATGAGCACGCCCTCGCCGTACACGTCCATCAGTACGCCGTGGCGCGTGATCATGGGGGCCAGCTCGTGGTTGAGGTAGTCGATGATCATGCTCGTGAACTCGACCGAGGTGTGCTCCGTGCGCAGGAGCGTGCGGCCGTATTTCCGCGCCATCTCCATACATTCGGGGAACACGTCGAGCCTGCGGGAGACGACCAGCGCGGGGATCTCATACTTGAACAGCGCCTCAAACTTCGCCCGCCGCTCGTCGGCGGAAAAGCCCCTGAGGAACATACACTCCGCCTTGCCGATGATCTGGAGCCTGCGCGGATCGAAGTAGTCGAAAAAGCCGACAAATTGCAATCCGGGTCGGTTGACGTCCGTGATGGTCAGCGTCTCCGTCTCGAAATCCGTGCCGGGGTGAAGCACCTCCATCTGAAATTTTTCAACGATGTCCTTTACTTTTACGCTTCGATCGGTATTCATATTCTCTCTCCCGTCAGGTCAAAATTTTCCATATACATTATATCGTTTTTCCTCTGCTTTTACAAGGGCAGACGTCATCATTTTTTCGTCTGCCGGCGGTATCGGCGTCCGCAAAGAAAAAAATGCAAAAAAATCTGAAAAAATGAAAAATTCCGCTTGCAATTTCTCTCACAATCTGCTATCATATCCAATGCTTGCAATGTGCAAGTCTTGATTTGACTACAGCAAGGAGGTGCAACGGATGGCAAAGTGCGAGTTTTGCGACAAGGGTGTGA
>CAVKBJ010000030.1:0-4398 GCA_963654505.1 Lachnospiraceae bacterium | reverse complement strand
CCTGAATAAGGTAGTTGTGAACGGCGGAGGCGCCGCGCAGACGCAGAACGTCGTGCGGGTTGAGCGCGCCCTCCTGAAGCTGACAACCCTTCTCGATCACGTCGCCGTCCTTCACGCGCAGACCGGTGTGCGGCACGGAATAGGTGCGGGTGTCGCCGTCGTCTGCGGTCACGATGATGTTCAGCAGACTGCCCTTGGTGGCCTCCTCGAACCTGACCTTGCCTGCGATCTCTGAAAGCGTCGCCATCTTCTTCGGACGGCGCGCCTCGAACAGCTCCTCGACACGCGGAAGACCCTGCGTGATGTCGCCGCCGGCGACGCCGCCGGTGTGGAAGGTACGCATCGTCAGCTGCGTACCGGGCTCGCCGATGGACTGCGCGGCGATGATGCCGACCGCCTCGCCGGGGCCGACGGGCTTGCTGGTGGCAAGGTTCATGCCGTAGCACTTCGCGCACACGCCGGAGTGGGCGCGACAGGTCAGCACGGTGCGGATCTCGGCCTCGTGAATGTCGAACTTCTCAAGCAGGTCTGCATCGCTCGCGTCCATCATGTGATCCTTGGAGATGAGCACCTCGTCGGTGCCGGGCTTCATGATGTCATGGACGGGATAGCGTCCGTGGATACGCTCGGAGAACTTCTCGATGACCTGCCCGTTCTCGCTGATCTCGCCGGCGATAATGCCGCGGTCCGCGCCGCAGTCGTCAGAGCGGATGATGACGTCCTGACAGACATCGACCATGCGGCGGGTAAGGTAACCGGAGTCCGCGGTACGGAGCGCCGTATCGGCCAAACCCTTACGGGCGCCGCGGCTGGAGATGAAGTATTCCAGCACGGAAAGGCCCTCGCGGAAGTTTGCCTTGATGGGGATCTCGATGGTCTTACCGGCGGTGTTCGCCATCAATCCGCGCATACCGGTGAGCTGACGGATCTGCTTCATCGAACCACGGGCGCCGGAGTCCGCCATCATGAAGATGGGGTTGTAGCGGTCCATGTTCTTCTGCAGGGCGTCGGTAACGTCGGCGGTGGTCTTCTCCCACTCCGCGACGACCGCGCGGTAGCGCTCGTTCTCGGTCATGAAGCCCATCTTGAACTGGTCCTCGATGTCCACGACGCGCTGCTCGGTCTCAGCGATGAGGGTGTACTTCTCCTCGGGGATGGTCATATCCGCGATGGAGATGGTGATGGCGGCGATGGTGGAGTTGTGGTAGCCGGTCGCCTTGATGTTGTCGAGCACCTCGGCCGCGACGGTGAAGCCGTGCTTCTTGATGGTGCGGTCAACGATCTTGCCGAGCTGCTTTTTGCCGCAGGTGAATGTGATCTCGTAGTCGAAGTAGTGCTCGGTGGGCCGGCCGTTCTCGTCCACACGCTCGACAAAGCCGAGATCCTGCGGAATGTTGTGGTTGAATACGATGCGGCCGATGGTCGTATCGACGATCTTGTGTCCCATCGTGCCGTCGGGCAGCTCCTTCTCCACGCGCACGCGGATGGGCTGATGGGTGCCGATGAGGTGATCCTTGAAAGCAAGCATCGCCTCGTCCTCGTCGCGGTAGACGTTGAGGTGCGTGCTCGCGCGCTCCTCGTCCGTCAGCTCGGAAAGGCTCTTGCCGGCAAGGGAGAAATCGACGTTCGCGGGCCAGAACTCGTCATTATCAAGCTGGCTGACGCCGTTTTCAAAGCGGTCAAAGGTCAGGTAGTAGGAGCCGAGCACCATATCCTGCGTCGGCACAGTGACGGGGCCGCCGTCCTGCGGACGCAGGAGGTTGTTGGCCGAGAGCATGAGGATACGGGCCTCGGCCTGCGCCTCGGCGGACAGAGGAACGTGAATGGCCATCTGGTCGCCGTCAAAGTCCGCGTTGAACGCAGTGCAGTTGAGGGGGTGCAGCTTGAGCGCGCGGCCCTCGACAAGCACCGGCTCGAACGCCTGAATACCCAAGCGGTGGAGCGTCGGCGCGCGGTTGAGCATGACGGGGTGATCCTTGATGACGAAGTCGAGCGCGTCCCAAACCTCCGGACGGCCCTTATCGACCATCTTCTTGGCGGACTTGATGTTGTTGGCGCTGCCGTCCTCCACCAGCTTTTTCATGATGAACGGGCGGAACAGCTCGAGCGCCATCTCCTTCGGCACGCCGCACTGATAGATCTTCAGCTCGGGGCCGACGCAGATAACGGAGCGGCCGGAGTAGTCCACGCGCTTGCCGAGCAGGTTCTGACGGAAACGGCCCTGCTTGCCCTTGAGCATATCACTCAGGCTCTTGAGCGCGCGGTTGTTCGCACCGGTGACGGCACGGCCGCGGCGGCCGTTGTCGATCAGCGCGTCCACCGCCTCCTGCAGCATACGCTTCTCGTTGCGCACAATGATGTCGGGAGCCTTCAGCTCCATCAATCTCTTGAGGCGGTTGTTGCGGTTGATAACGCGGCGGTAGAGGTCGTTGAGGTCGCTCGTGGCGAAGCGTCCGCCGTCGAGCTGGACCATCGGGCGGATCTCCGGCGGAATGACCGGCAGCACGTCAATGATCATCCACTCCGGCTTGTTGCCGGACAGGCGGAATGCGTCCACGACCTCAAGCCGCTTGACGATACGGGCCTTTTTCTGTCCGCTCGCGCTCTTGAGCTCGCTGTGGAGCTGCTCGGAGAGCGCTTCGAGGTCGATCTGCTGTAGGAGCTTCTTGACGGCCTCGGCGCCCATGCCGGCGTCGAAATCGTCCTCATACTTCTCGCGCATATCGCGGTACTCTTTTTCGCTGAGGATCTGGTTCTTGATGAGCGGCGTCTCGCCGGGGTCGGTGACGATATAGGCCGCGAAGTAGAGCACCTTCTCCAAAATACGGGGGCTGATGTCGAGCAGCAAACCCATGCGGGAAGGAATCCCCTTAAAGTACCAGATGTGGGAGACGGGCGTCGCCAGCTCGATGTGGCCCATGCGCTCGCGGCGCACCTTCGCGCGGGTGACCTCGACGCCGCAGCGGTCGCAGATCTTGCCCTTGTAGCGGATCTTCTTATACTTGCCGCAGTGGCACTCCCAGTCCTTCGTGGGGCCAAAGATGCGCTCGCAGAACAGGCCGTCGCGCTCGGGCTTGAGGGTGCGGTAGTTGATGGTCTCCGGCTTTTTGACCTCGCCGTAGGACCACTCTCGGATCATTTCCGGAGAAGCGATGCCGATCTTGATGGCGTCAAACGTTGCGTAACTCATAATTCATGCTCCTCCTTTTCTCAATACTCGTCTTTATCGTCTTCGGCAAGGTCGGCTTCGACCTCGTCCTCGGGAACGTATTCAAAGCCCGCGTCCTCCAGCTCCGCCTCATCGGCGAAGGGATTGCGATCGCGCTCGTCGTCCGCGTCCATGCGGGCAAGGTTGAAGGTGTCGAGCGCGTCCTCGTCCTCCTTGAGCTCGATCTGGTTGCCGTCGCGGTCGAGCACCTGAATGTCGAGGCAGAGGGACTGCAACTCCTTGACCAGAACCTTGAAGGACTCCGGCACGCCGGGCTGCGGGACGTTGTGGCCCTTGACGATGGCCTCGTAGGTGCGCACACGGCCGGTCACGTCGTCGGACTTGACGGTCAGGATCTCCTGAAGCGTGTAGCTCGCGCCGTAGGCTTCGAGCGCCCAGACTTCCATCTCGCCGAAGCGCTGGCCGCCGAACTGCGCCTTGCCGCCGAGCGGCTGCTGCGTGACGAGGGAGTACGGGCCGGTGGAACGGGCGTGGATCTTATCATCGACAAGGTGGTGCAGCTTGAGGAAGTAAACGTAGCCGACCGTGACCTTGTTGTCGAAGCGCTCGCCGGTGCGGCCGTCGTAGAGCCAGCTCTTGCCCTCGGGATCGAGGCCGGCCATTTGGAGGGCCTCGCCGATGTCCTTATCGGTCGCGCCGTCGAAAATAGGCGTGGCGACCTTCCAGCCGAGCTTCCTGGCCGCGTAGCCGAGATGGACCTCAAGCACCTGGCCGATGTTCATACGGGACGGAACGCCGAGGGGGTTGAGGACGATATCGAGCGGGGTTCCGTCAGGCAGGAAGGGCATATCCTCCTGCGGCAGCACGCGGGAAACGACGCCCTTGTTGCCGTGGCGGCCGGCCATCTTGTCGCCGGGCTGGATCTTGCGGCGCTGGGCGATGTAGACGCGAACCACCTGGTTCACGCCCGGCCCCAGCTCGTCGCCGGCCTCGCGGGTGAACACCTTGGCGTCCACGATGATGCCGCTTTCGCCGTGGGGGACCTTCAGCGAGGTATCCCGAACCTCCCGGGCCTTCTCGCCGAAGATGGCCCGCAGCAGGCGCTCCTCGGCAGTGAGATCGGTCTCACCCTTGGGGGTGACCTTACCCACCAGAATGTCGCCTGCGTGGACCTCGGCGCCTACGCGGATGATGCCGCGCTCGTCCAGGTCCTTCAGGGCGTCCTCGCC
>CAVKBJ010000029.1:0-7253 GCA_963654505.1 Lachnospiraceae bacterium | reverse complement strand
CCGCTTGCCGTTTCGCTTTCAGTTTCTTCTTGCTCGTGCGCACTCCCAGTCGGTACGTTCCCGTTCTGGTCTTGGTGTTAAAGAAGGTAAATCCCAGGAAGTCAAAGTCCTCCTTCGTCCCCTTAAACCGTCCTATGGGCAGTATTCTCGTCTTGTCCGCCGCTACTTCCAGTGAAAACTTTCCCAGTCGCTTTGGCAGTACCTCCATGACTCTCCGAGCTTCGTCCGCATACTGAAATAGAATCAGAAAATCATCAGCGTACCGCACATAGTAGACTTCGCCCCGCATTCTCGGTTTGACAGCTTTCTCTATCCACAAGTCCAGCACATAGTGCAGATACACATTTGCCAGCACCGGCGATATCTGCCCGCCTTGCGGAGTGCCTCTTTCACTGTCCAGCCGCTTTCCATCTTCCATGATCCCCGCAATCAGAAACCGCTTTACATACCGCAGAAAGTTCTTGTCCTGTATATCATAAGCTAAAAACTTCATCAGCCAGTCGTGGTCTACATGGTCGAAGAAACCTTGAATGTCAGCCTCCAGCACATAGTTGACCTTCTTTCTCATAATCATCTGGTTGATGTATCTCACCACATCGTGTGCGCTCTTGCCGGGACGGAACCCGTAAGAGCACCCCAGAAAGCGTGGCTCATAGACTTCATTCAGCACTTTGGCCATTACACCCTGCACCAGCCGGTCTTCATACGCTGGTATTCCCAGTGGCCGCAGCTTTCCATTTGCCTTTGGAATATATGTCCGTCGCACCGGAAGCGGTTTGTACTGGAATTTCCTCATTCGCTCCATCAGTTCCGCGACGTTTTCCTCAGCTTTTTCGTCGTAGGCCGCCTTGTCTACTCCGTCTATCCCTGTTGCTTTCTTTTTGCTCTGTTTCCGATGCTCCGCCATCAGCGTCCGCTCGTTCACATTGTGCATGAGATTCTGCACTGCCTGATATTTTGCTGACTGCTCCCTTATTCCCTTCAGTTCCTGTTCCATCCCTTCCGACCTCTTGTGTCTGAATGCTTCTTCCTCCGGGAACGATTCCTTGCTGCCCCCTTTGCTCCGCTGGCTTTCACCAGTTTCCTCACTACTATGAGGCAGTCCGACTTCTGTCAGGCCGTCAGGGCCTCTCCGTTTGCAAAACTTCAATTCCCCTTACCACCTTGTGGAGCCTACCAGATCTCCCAGGTATGCAGGTACTACCTTTGTGCGCTCGCCACGCTCTATTGACCCCGACGGAATCTCCCCAACCTCGCGTTTTCGGTTGGTTCTTGCTGCCTGCGACCTTGAGGACGGTATCGGCTTCCGCTCTATACTATTTTACGGGGCTGCATCGCTTCACGGTTTCCCATTGCGGCTCTCGCACTCCTCTGCCTACGCTTAAACCTCACCTCACGGCTTCGGCTCCAAGGCTGAGTACCGGCTGCTCGCTACGCTTTACCGGGTCTGGCCTCTCACCAGACTATATTACCTGCACCGTACTGGCGCACCCTCAAGCCCATTGTAGCCCATTCCGAACCAAAAGGCAACGATGGATAAAAATACGCCTTCCGGCAAAGCTATGCCAAAAGGAGTTGATTTTATGGACATGACCCCGCAGGAATATCAGGACTACGTGAAGCAACGATCGCCCAAATCGCCCATCGCCAAGAATACCGCTCTGGCCTTCCTCGTCGGCGGCGCAATCTGCGCCCTCGGTCAGCTCATTATGAACGGCTATCAGTCCATCGGCCTCGATCAGACCGACGCGGGCACCGCGACCTCCGTTACGCTCATCTTCCTCTCGGCGCTCGCCACGGGGCTGAACCTTTACAATTCGCTCGCCCGTTTCGCCGGAGCCGGAACGCTCGTGCCCATCACGGGCTTTGCCAACGCCGTCGTCTCCCCCGCCATCGACTTTAAGGCCGAGGGCATCGTCACCGGTATGGCGGCGAAGATGTTCGTCATCGCGGGACCGGTCATCGTGTTCGGCACGCTCGCAAGCGTGCTCTACGGCGCGGCGCTGATGCTGACGGGATAGAAAAAAGCGCGGCACAGCCGCGCTTTTTTCGTGATGCTTTTACCGGTTTGCCATGCGGTAGACAGCGAGAATATCGTCGTAACCGAGCGGGCGGAACTTGCCGACCGTGCGGGTGCGGAAGAAGGTGCAGCGCTCGGTCAGCTCACGCAGCTGCTCCTCGCTCAGCACGCCGATGCCAAGCTCGGTGAAGGTCGTGGGCATATCGATGGAGCGGAAAAAGTCCTCCGTCGTGTCGATGGCGCGGAGAGCGAGAGCCCGATCGCTCTCGCCGTCAAGGCGGGTAAGGCGCCACACGGCCTCGCCGTAGTGCGCGAAGCGCGCGGAGTCGGCGTCCACCACGTAGCGCGCCCACTGCGGCCACATGACCGAAAGCGTTGCGCCGTGCGCGGCGTCGAACATACCGGAAAGCTCGTGGCCGAACTGGTGCACGGAAAAGTCCTTCACACCGCCGAGCCCCGTGAGGCCGTTGTGCGAGAGGGAGCCGGCCCACATGATCTCGCTCATCGCGTCGTAATCGTGGCTGTCTTGCATCGCCGCGCGGCCCGCGTCGATGACCGTGCGCAGCAGGCCCTCGGCGATCTCGTCGGTCACGCGGTTCGTGGGATGGCCGGGGTTAAAATAGCGGTCGAGCGTGTGCATCATGATGTCCACCACGCCGCAGCCGATCTGAAAACGCGGCAGCGTATAGGTCAGCTCTGGGTCCATGACGGCAAAAAGCGGACGCTGGAGGTCGGTGTTCAAGCCGCGCTTGAGCGAGGTCTCGTCGTTTGTGAGCACCGCGCTGTCGCTCGTCTCGCTGCCCGCGGCGGAGATGGTCAGCACCGCGCCGAGCTTGCTCGTTTTGGTGAGCGCGGCCTTCCTGCTCCAGAAGTCCCAAATGTCGGTCTCGGGGTTCGCGACGCCGTGGGCGATGGCCTTGGACGTGTCCATCACACTGCCGCCGCCGACGCCGAGGATAAAGTCCGCGCCGAACGCGAGCGCCTTCTGCACACCCTCGCGCGCATGGGACAGGCGCGGGTTGGGCTGCACGCCGCCGAAGCTCATGTGCTCAAGCCCATCGTCGCTGAGCGTCTGCTCGATGCGCGCGATAAGGCCGCTTTTCACGGCGCTGTGACCGCCGTAGACAATAAAGACCCTCGTACCGCCGAAATCCCTGACCGCCTCGCCGACCCTCGCCTCCGCGCCCTTGCCGAAGTAGATCCTGGTCGGGCAGTAAAATTCAAATGCCTGCATGGAACGTTTCCTCCTTGCCGGTGCGCTGAATGAGCCGCGCACAAATTTTTCGCTCTTATAGTAGCATAACCGCACGCGCGGCGCAAGACGCAAAAAGCAAAAGAAAAACCGCATTATTTGTGGTATTTTGTGTTGACATAATGAATGTGGATAACTCTGTGGAAACTGTGAATAACCTTGATTTCAAAAGAAATCCACCGGTTGACGCTCTGTTATTTTTCGACGGGTGCAAAAACTTTTCACGCTCGCTGTGCAGATTTTTAACAAATATGCGGCCTTGGAGTGTGCCTGCATCAAAGCACTTGCTATTGTGGAGCGAAGCCGCTATAATATACAGGAAATCGTATCCCACGGAAACGGAGAGGACAAATGGCATCAACAGGAAAAAATTACGGTAACGAGAGCATTTCGCTCCTTGAGGGCGCGGAGCGCGTTCGCAAGCGCCCGGGCGTCATTTTCGGTTCGGACGGGCTGGACGGCTGCGAGCACGCGGTCTTTGAGATCCTGTCGAACTCCATCGACGAGGCGCGCGAGGGCCACGGAAAACTCATCACGCTCACGCACTATGCCGACGGCAGCATTGAGGTGGAGGATAACGGCCGCGGCTGCCCCGTGGACTGGAATCCGAAGGAAAAGCGCTTCAACTGGGAGCTGGTATACTGCGAGCTTTACGCCGGCGGCAAGTACAACAATCTTGACGGCGACAACTACGAATATTCCCTCGGCCTCAACGGTCTCGGCGCCTGCGCCACGCAGTACGCCTCGCGCTACATGGACGTGACTGTCTGGCGCGACGGAAATAAGTATTCCCTCCACTTCGAGCGTGGGCGGATCACCGGCAAAAGGGGCGAGGAACTGAAGATCGAACCGACCGACCGCGGCAAAAGGACCGGTACGCTCACGCGCTGGCTGCCCGATCTCGACGTATTCACCGACATCAATATCCCCCCGTCCTACTTTACCGACGTGCTGCGCCGGCAGGCGGTCGTCAACGCGGGCATCACCTTCCGCTTCCGCGATCAGGTGGGCGGAAAATTCGAGACACAGGAATTTCTCTACGAAAACGGCATCGTGGACTACGTCGCGGAACTGGCGGGCGAGGGCGCGCTGACCACGCCGGTATTCTGGGAGACCGAGCGCCGTGGCCGCGACCGCGAGGATAAGCCGGAGTATAAGGTCAAGCTATCCTGCGCGTGCTGCTTTTCCAACCGCGTGAACGTCATCGAGCACTACCACAACTCCTCGTGGCTCGAGCATGGCGGCGCGCCGGAAAAGGCGACCAAGACCGCCTTCGTCTACGCCATTGACAAGTACTTGAAGGACAGCAACAAGTATCAAAAGAGCGAGAGCAAGATCACTTGGCAGGACGTGGAGGACTGTCTCGTGCTCGTGTCCAACAACTTCTCCACGCAGACGAGCTACGAGAACCAGACCAAGAAATCCATCACCAATAAATTCGTGCAGGAGGCCATGACGGACTTTCTGAAGTCCCGTCTGGAGACCTACTTCATTGAAAACCGCGTCGAAGCGCTCAAGATCGCCGAGCAGGTGCTCATCAATAAGCGCAGCCGCGAGAGCGCGGAGAAGCAGCGTCTGAACATCAAGAAAAAGCTCTCGGGAAATATCGACATCTCCAACCGCGTGCAGAAATTCGTGGACTGCCGCACGCGTGACGTTTCCCGGCGCGAGATTTACATCGTCGAGGGCGACAGCGCTCTCGGCTCGGTCAAGCTCTCGCGCGACGCGGAATTTCAGGGCATCATGCCCGTGCGCGGCAAGATTCTTAACTGCCTCAAGGCCGACTACGCCCGCATTTTCAAAAGCGAGATCATCACCGACCTCTTGAAGGTTCTCGGCTGCGGCGTGGAGGTGCAGGGCAAGGCGGTCAAGGAGCTCAACGCCTTTGACCTCAGCAACCTCCGCTGGAGCAAGGTCGTCATCTGCACCGATGCGGACGTGGACGGCTTTCAGATCCGCACGCTCATTCTCACAATGATCTACCGGCTCTGCCCCACGCTCATCCGCGAGGGCTATGTCTACATCGCGGAAACGCCGCTTTTCGAGATCAACTGCGGCGATAAGACGTGGTTCGCCTACTCCGACAGGGAGAAGAACGACATCGTGAAAACGCTCGAGGGCAAGCGCTATAAGGTCGATCGCTCCAAGGGTCTCGGCGAGAACGACCCCGAGATGATGTGGCTGACCACCATGAACCCCGAGACGCGCCGTCTCATCAAGGTCATGCCCGAGGACGCCGAGGCGACCGCGCAGGTCTTTGATCTCCTTCTCGGCGACAATCTTCAGGGAAGAAAAGACCACATCGCAGAAAACGGCTACAAATATCTGGAGCTGGCTGATATTTCATAAAATTTCTTTTGGAAAGGACGACCCTCATGAAACGATTTTTGTCTCTCCTGCCGGCACTGACGTTGACGCTGGCGCTGTCCGTTCCCGCGGGCGCGGACGAGTACGCCTCCACTGTGGATAACGCGTACGCCGGTGTCATCGGCGGAGCCAGTGGACCGACTTTCATCCTCATCGACTCAGACTCGGCGGTCTCCGCGGAAGCGGAAAAGGCGCAGCGCGAGCAGAACCTCCGCTCGCTCGGCGGCGTGGTCGGGCAGACCAATGTGCTGCTCGGCGACAAGTGCATCGCTTTTACCGACGCGGCTCCCGAGGTGAAGAACGGCCGCACAATGGTACCGCTGCGTGCCTCGCTCGAAGCGATGGGCGCAAAGGTCGAGTATGATGCAGCCTCCAGGACCGCAGTCGTAACGGGCGAAAAGGCGAGCTTCACCCACGTCATCGGCAGCGACGTTATCACGCTTGCCGACGGTTCGGCGGCGAAGATGGACGCCGCATCCTACGTGACGGCAACGAATCGCACGATGATCCCGGTGCGTTTCTTCTCGCAGGTACTCGGCTACGACGTGTTTTGGGATAACGACTACAAGCTGGTATTCCTGCTCGACGAAGATACCTTTACGAAGGATGTGGACAGCAGCCTTACCATTCTCAACGGCTATCTTGCCAAAAACGAGAAGAGCTTTGACCCTGCGAAGAATTACAAGGAGGATATGACCCTCTCCGGCACAGTCAAGGTCATCGACTCCATCAAGGGCGACCGCAGCTATCCCTATTCCGCCAAGGCGTCCGCGCTGTTCGGCAGGGATGGCCTGAGCCTGAGTTTGAACGCCAACCTCGGCAAGCTGACAGAGCTGCTCGGCAGCCTTGCCGGCGACGAGCTGTCGGAGACGTACCTCGCGGCGCTCGCCAAACCGGAGCTGGAGGCCGTTTTCGGCGACAGACTCTATCTGAAGTCTCCGCTTCTTGACGCGGCGCTGGGCGGAGAAACCGGCACGTGGTACGCAGCGGACGCTGAGGAGAGCTTTTCCGACCTCTATGCGTCGGAGTACGGCGATGGGAACGGCAGTACCGTCGGCAGCCTTCTCTATGCCTCCATGAAGCAAGGCGACGCAAACCATTTCTTCGACAGCTGGGACAGCACGGCCTCCCTTGCCTCCCTCACAGTGGAGCTTTTAGGCGATAAGACCTTTACCAGGTCCGGCAGCAGCTACAAGTGGCACTTCGGCACGGATGAGCTTGCGAAGCTGATGACGGATATGCTCGGCATTGAGTACACCGCGCAGAGCGTAAAGGAGCTCGGCATCGAAGAGCTGAGCATCGACCTGACGCTTAAGGCCGACGGCAGCGCGGAGTCCGACGGCGTGCTGGCAGTAAGTCAGGACGGCGAAGCAGCTCTCCGTCTGGAGTACACAGCGTCCGGCAATGCGGCAAAGTCCGCGCTCAAGGGCACGGTGCAGGTGCGCAACGTCTGCGACGTGACCTTTGACGCAGCGGCCAGCGTCCGCGCGACGAGCGAAAAGCCCGTTGCCGCCCCGCCCGCGGGAGCGGAAATCGTCGAGCTGTCTCTCGCGCGTAACCGTCAAAGCTGAGGGCGGCTGGACACACATGGGACAATAGTGGTGGGAAGTTTCG
>CAVKBJ010000028.1:0-3908 GCA_963654505.1 Lachnospiraceae bacterium | reverse complement strand
TCTTCGGTATTGGATTGAACTACGCCGACCACGCCAAGGACATCGGCAACGCCGCACCCACGGGCTTCCCCGGCAGCTTCTTCAAGATGGCGGACACGCTCATCGGCCCGAACGACGATATTCTGCTGCCCAAGCTCAAGGAGGCACAGAAGACCACGGCGGAGGCTGAACTCGGCATCATCATGGGCCGCGACTGCCGCGACGTTCCCGAGGAGGACTGGGAGAGCGCCATCGTCGGCTACACCACGATCCTCGACATGACCGAGGAATCCATCCTCAAGGGCAACGACTTCGTGCCCGGCAACCCCCGCTATCTGACCATCGTGAAGAATTTCCCGACGTTCTTCTCCTTTGGTCCCCAGCTCGTCACGCCCGACGAGGTGCCCGACGTGCTCAAGCTTGAGGTCCAGAGCGTCCACAACGGCGAGATCCACGCGAAGAACACGGTCGATCACATGACGCATCTGCCCGCGCGCCTCGTCTCCCTGCATTCGAGCATCCAGGGCTGGTACGCCGGCGACGTGCTCTCCACCGGCACCCCGCGCGCGTTCCACATTCAGGACGGCGACGTTGCCGAGTGCCGCATCGTCGGCCCCGACGGCTTCGAGATGGAGCCGCTGAAGAACCCTGTCGTCGATCTCAAGCTGCACTAAATCAAAAAATTTAAGATAATAGGAGGAATTTATCATGGATCTCGGTCTGAAGGATAAGGTCGTCGTTTGTATGTCCAGCGCGTCCGGCTTCGGCAAGGCCATCGCCACCGAGTTCGCCCGCGAGGGCGCGAAAGTGGTCGTGTGCACCAGCGAGGCGTTCAAGGCGGAGCTGGATCAGACGGTCATCGACATCGAAAAGGAGACCGGCAACCGTCCCCATCCCTATATGTACGACGTGCTCGACAACGACAGCATCACCGCGATGATCGACAAGGCCGCGTCCGACCTCGGCGGCATCTACGGTCTCGTCAACCACTGCCCCGGCCCCAAGGCGGGTACCTTCGAGGCGCTGACGGAGGCGGACTGGGCGGACGGCTATCAGAAGTGCCTGCACAGCTACACCTTCTCCATCCGCGCAGCGCTGCCGTACATGAAGCAGGGCGGCGGCGGACGCATCGTCAACTCCACCTCGTCCTCCATCAAGCAGGCGCTCGATAACCTCGTGCTCTCCAACACCTTCCGCATGGGCGTGGTCGGCATGAGCAAGACGATGGCGCGCGAGTTCGGCCAGTACAATATCATGGTCAACACGATGGGTCCAGGCCGCATCTACACCGACCGCATCAAGTACCTCAACTCCATCCGCGCGGAGAAAGCGGGCATGACGCTTGAGGAGTACAACACGAAGGATGCCGCGAGCTTCCCGCAGAAGCGCTACCAGACGGCGGACGAGTACGCCCGCTCCGTGGTGTTCATGTGCTCTCCCGCCAACAGCGCCATCTCCGGCCAGGTCATCTGCGTCGACGGCGCCATGACCACTGCGTACTAAGAGTGTCATTTTGATAGAAAACTCGTGACATGAAAAACGCCGCTTTCAAGGTAAATGTTACTGCGCAGATCATCTGTATTTTGAAGTGCAGACGGGTCTTAAATTTAAATGTGTTGCTCTGCTTTTGAAATATATCGCGGCGATTCAGATAGGATTCTCAGTCCAGCAGCAATTAGCTTGAAAAGGGATTTTGTAAAAGCTGGGGGATCCGCTTGCCGAGGATGTCGGTGCATGGTTTGTTTTTGATTGATTTTGCATTTTGCACTGACTTTCTTGACGCACAAAAAGCGCACAGACTTCAAAAATCTGTGCGCTTTTTGTGGTGCCTTTAAGGCGTGGTTTCCGTAGATTTACCCAATGCTATTAAGCAAGCTATGCTCGCACGACGTTCAAGGCGGCTACCGCATTATTTTGTGGCAGCTGCTATTTTTGTGTACGGGAAAAAGGGGCATCGGGGCACCTGTAGAAAGCACATAAAGGGTAAGTGTTCAGAGCGAAGCTATGGGAGAGAGAAAATGTATATCAGAACAGCCATTGAAATCAACTCGGCAGAGGAGACCGAATAAGAACACCACCACGGAACAGGCCATCAAGCAGTACGGTGAAGCCTATATTGGCTCAAGCTCTCTGGTGCCTTTGGCTCGCATGGAAATGGCCCGCTGATGAACGAGGATGACCGCTGCTCGGTTCACGGATGCAAGCCCGTTGTCCGCGCGCTCTATTCGCTTGGGCACGTCATTATGAGTGCAGCGCTCAGAGCAGCGTTGGAGGATGTCGGCGAGATGCGGGTGAAATACATCATGAGCGAGTATAACTGCGGCTCGGCTAAGAGGACGAACACTGTGCGGAACTGGCTCACGCGGTTTCACATTCCGGAGTGCGACGAGTTCTTCATGCAATAGAATTACATTATGCATTATTGTTACCAGCAGCACACCGGCACACAAATTGTGGGACGAGGATAGAGAACGCGAATTGATGGGACTTTGGAATTTCGTATTCTTCCGGCTCTACCTGAATTACGACGTTCACAAAGATCTCAAAGAGCAGTTCAAGCGCCACACCACAATCAGGGAGCAGAATAACAGGCTGGCGCTTGCCAATAGCTTTGTCTCTCCCGTTCCGGCTGCGGCCCTGACCGCGCATGAGTTTGGGGCAGACTTTTGGCCGCTGTGGGACGAGGTAGGCGAGGCTATTCCGAATATGAACCTGTTCCCCGCGCCGGAGTCCTGCCCGCCTGTGGAGCCGGTTTCCACGCAGGAGCTTTTCCACGTTTCCTCCGACGAGATGGCGTATTACTGGCGACCGGACGGGAAGGTCCAGTTTTCCAATGAAATGACCGCGTGGATGCGCTCGCTCCGTGTGGAGCTGGACGGTATTGCCGGTGCTGTCCCGCAGAAGGATTTCCCGCAGGCGATGGTCGAGGCCATCTCCGCGTCGGGAAAGTACGCCTTTCGGGAGATGTTCTACACCTTCATCGTGCGTCAGACGGAGCCGAGGGTGCAGGCCGCGGTTCTGCTGCTCTCCCGGCTGGCCGAGCGCGGTGAGCCGAATGTGCGCCGGTACTTGGCTATCCTCGGCAATCCCGCGCTACGGGTGGAAGTGTTCGGGCTGTGATTGGGGTGTGGGAATTACAAAAGCAGTTTCGAAACAAATCCGTAATACCGACGATGAAGGAATTTCCCGATTTCGTCGGTTTTACAGATGACACCCGGACGCCAGTTTTACGCGCTGACTATATCAACGTGAAGCCGGAACGCGGCCGGCAAAAAGGAGGACGAGACAGATGGCGAAATTTCTGAGACCGTGAAGCGACATACTGCCTACTATCAAACAATCTGCGTTCGTATAATTACTCTGATCTGAAAAACTCCGGTCGGCTGACGCGGCATCTCAACGAGACCGGCCGAGAGAAACGGCACACGGCGGAGCACGCTTGACTACGCTATCGCGATAACGTAAGTTCATACATTCCGGTCTGAAAAAATCACGCCCACGCGAGGGCAAAATGCAAGAATATTGCATAAAATAAGAATAATTATTTGCGCACACAGTTCGCCGGCTTCTATCATTCTTTGCGGAAAAATAGCGGCAGCTATACAATATCTTTACGATAAAATGAAAATCTTAAATGCTTCCAATATATAGAAATACGAATAAAGGCAGCGCACAGATGCAAGGATTGCAGCAAAGTTAGGAAAGTTATCGTGAAAATTGAATGAACTCTTTCAAAAAATTCAAGGTATAAACCCATAGATTGCACAAAAATCAAAATATTTTTCTGTACAGGATAACAACATCTATAAAATTTCATCGAAAAAACGAAAAAATAAGTTTGTGAAAGGCTTGACAGTGAGGGTAAAAATGAATTATAATCCATCCATCAAAAAATGAACAAGCTGTGAACACACCGCACGTATCTGATC
>CAVKBJ010000027.1:0-3803 GCA_963654505.1 Lachnospiraceae bacterium | reverse complement strand
TCAAGCCCGAGAAGGGCGCCCGCCTCGCGACCTATGCCGCCCGTTGCGTGGAGAACGAGATCCTGATGTACTTCCGCTCGCGCAAGAAATTGCAGGGCGAGGTGTCGCTCTCGGACTCTATCGAGACCGATCAGGACGGCAACGACCTCATGCTCATGGACGTGGTTGGCGTGGATGACACGATGCTCTCCGACCTACAGGACAGGGAGGACAGTGTGCTCATCCGCCGCCTTGTGCGCGAGTGCCTGACCGAGCGCGAGCGCGAGATCGTCACGCTGCGCTACGGACTTGGCGGACGGATGCCGCGCACCCAGCGCGAGATCGCCAAAAGGCTCGGTATCTCCCGCAGCTATGTATCGCGCATTGAAAAGCGGGCGCTGGAAAAGCTCGAGCAGGTGCTTGACGAGCGCGGCTGAACTCTTGCAATTCCGCGTCCGCGCGGGTACAATGGGGAAAACACAGATGACGGGAGGAGATTTCCCATGTACTATATCGGGATCGACCTTGGCGGGACGAATATCAAGGGCGCGCTCGTGCGCGAAACGGGCGAGATCGTGCGCGAGGAGAGCCGCCCGACGCGCGCCGGACTGGGCGCGGACACCGTATGCGACGGCATCGCCGCGGTCATCACGGCGCTCGCGGACGGTGTGGATCGGACGGAGCTTGGCGGCGTCGGACTCGGCTGCCCCGGTACGGTGGACGACGCGAGCGGCCGCGTGCTCTACGCCAACAACCTCGAG
Organism: Lachnospiraceae bacterium; assembly: GCA_963654505.1. Classification (GTDB taxonomy): domain Bacteria; phylum Bacillota; class Clostridia; order Oscillospirales; family Oscillospiraceae; genus Hominicoprocola. The sequence goes on along the minus strand of CAVKBJ010000027.1, from coordinate 3,063 downwards.
TGGAAAAATTTTGACCTGCGAGCGGCCATAAAGGCGCGCACGGGCATTTCCCCGCGCCTTGGCAACGACGCGAACGTCGCGGCCCTCGCGGAGGCGCTTGCCGGCTGCGCGAAGGGCGCGCAGAGCGCCGTGATCGTCACGCTCGGCACGGGCGTCGGCGGCGGGGTGGTGCTGGATGGCAAACTGCTCACGGGATATACCGGCGCGGCGAGCGAGCTGGGACACATGGTCACGCACGCCGGCGGCGAGGAATGCACCTGCGGGCGGCGCGGCTGCTTCGAGGCATACGCCAGCGCGACCGCGCTCGTGCGCGAGACGAAGCGCGCGATGGCCGCGTACCCGGAAAGTTTACTGCACGCCGCCGCCGCGGAGAACGGCGCGGTGGACGGGCGCACGGCCTTCACCGCGTCCCGGCGCGGAGACGCCGCGGCGCGCGGCGTCGTGGAGCGCTATATCGACGAGCTCGCCTGCGGCATTGCGAACCTTGTCAACATTTTCTTTCCGGAGGTCATCGCGCTCTCCGGCGGCGTCGCCGATCAGGGCGACGAGCTGCTCGTCCCGCTGCGGGAAAGAGTGCGGGAGCTGAGCTACGGCGCGGCCTACGCCGCGCGGTTCACGCGCATCGAGCGCTGCACGCTCGGCTACCGCGCGGGCGTGATCGGCGCGGCGCTTCTGGCGCGGCAGGCTTAGACCACCGGATCGGCGCCTAAAATGGCGTACAGCTCGCGCAGGTCGCGGATCTCATAGTCTACACGGAGCGTGGCGGGCTTTGGGACCCGTTTCGGATTGTACCAGCAGCAGGGGAGACCGTAGTTGTTCGCGCCTTGAATGTCGCTCGTGAGGGAGTCCCCGATGACAAGGCAGTTCTCCTTCGTGATGTCCTCAATGTGGGCGAACACGTAGTCGAAGTATTTCACGGACGGCTTCGCCGCGCCCGCCGTTTCGGAGATGAACGCCTCCTCGACGTAGGGCGCGAGCGCCGACCGGCCCAGCCGCCCGCGCTGGACGGCCGCGACCGCGTTGGTGATGAGGTAAACGTGGTGCTCCCTCCGCAGCGCGGCGACGACCTCCTCCGCGTGGGGCATGAGGTAGGTGGAGTTGCTCAGATGCTCAAGGTGAATACGGTTGCACTCCGCCGGGTCGATGCCGGAGATGCCCTCGGCGGCGAGGAAAAGGCGGAAGCGTTCGAGCACCGTTTCGTCCTTGGTCAGCTCGCCGCGGTCAAAGCGCTCCCACGTCGCGTTGTTGATGGCCTCAAAGCGATCGAAAAAGTCCTGCGAATCAGGCAGGCCGAATTTTTCGCAGATGGCGCGGAAGGAGCGCCGGTTTGCCTCGTCGAAGCAAAAGAGGGTGTTGTCGGCGTCAAAGAGCAGATAGGGATAGCGGGTCATGGCGGGTCTCCTTTGATTTTTTTGCCATGATACCATAGTTTCCCCCATTTCGCAAGCAAATTTCCCCCGCCCCGCGCATAGAGTAGAGGGAATGGAAAGGGGGACGCCTATGGAAAAAACGATCGCCGTGCTCGGCGGCGACAAACGCATGGCGCTGCTCGCGCGCCTGCTCGCGGAGGACGGCTATATCGTGCGGACGTGGGGGCTTGCCGCGTTCGGCGCGGAGGAAACGCCGCTGGAGGAGGCCGCGGGGGCGGAGCGAATCGTGCTGCCCGTGCCGCTCTCACGCGGAAAAAATCTCAACTGCGCCGCGGCGGCGCTGCCGCTGTGCGGGCTGTTCGCGCTGCTGCGGCCGGAGCAGCGCGCCTACGCCGGGGGCGTGAAGGCCGCCGACCGCGCGTGCGCGGCGGAGTTCGGCGTGACGCTCACGGACTATCTTTCACGCGAGGAGCTGGCGGTGCGCAACGGCGTACCGACGGCGGAGGGCGCTATCGAAGCGGCGATGGCGGCGACGGACGTGACGCTCTGCGGAACGCCGTGCCTTGTCCTCGGCTTCGGGCGCATCGGAAAGCTCCTCGCCCACCGCCTGCGGGGGCTGGGCGCAGAGGTCACGGTCAGTGCGCGTCGGCTGGACGATCTGGCGTGGATCGACGCCTTCGGCTACCGCGGCGTGCGCACGGACCGCCTGAGCGGAAAGCTCGGACGCTTCCGCGTAGTGTTCAACACCGTGCCGCACACGGTGCTCACCGGCGAGCTGCTGCGCGAGCTGCCGCCGGAGTGCGTGCTCATTGAGCTGGCCTCGCAGCAGGGCTTCGACCGCGCGGCGGCGGAGGCGCAGGGGCTCAAGTGCATCTCCGCGCAGGGACTTCCCGGCAGAGCCGCGCCGGAAACGGCGGCGCGCGCGATCTGCGCGGCGCTCAAAAAAATATGGGAGGAAGAAGCATGAGGACTGAACGCATCGGCTTTGCCATCTGCGGCTCGTTCTGCAACCATCCGAAGATCTTGATGCTCTTTGAGGAAATGGCCGAGAGCTTCGAGCTGATCCCCATTCTCTCGGAAAATACCGCAAGCTATGACACGCGCTTCGGTCTGGCCGACGACCTTATCGCGCGTGTGGAGCGCGCGGCGGGACGCTCCGCCATTCGCACGATCGTGGAGGCAGAGCCGTTCGGCCCGCAGAATCTGGCCGACGTGCTCGTCATCGCGCCCTGCACGGGCAATACCCTTGCAAAGCTCGCCCACGGCGTCACCGACGGTCCGGTGACGATGGCGGCGAAGTCCCATCTGCGAAACGGGAAGCCCGTGGTGCTCGCGATAGCGACGAACGACGGCCTGAGCGCGGGCGCGCCGAATATCGCCGCGCTGCTCAACCGGAAGAGCTACTACTTCGTGCCCTTCGGGCAGGACGATCCGCAGGGAAAGCCCACCTCGCTCATCGCGGACTTCACGCAGCTCGTGCCGGCTGTCGAGGCGGCGCTGCGTGGGGTGCAGCTCCAGCCGCTGCTGGTGAAATAGACGCAAAAAACGACCGCGTGAGCGGTCGTTTCAGTCTGTCGAAAAAGTCCAGCTGGAGCTGGGCTTTTTCTGATAGATATGGTAGAATGGGCAAGGGTGATGAAAGATGCTGGAACGCGGGAAAATGGATCGAGATCTGGTAGAGTTCGTAGTCATA
>CAVKBJ010000026.1:2897-15272 GCA_963654505.1 Lachnospiraceae bacterium | reverse complement strand
ATGCTCACGTTGACTGCCCGGGCCACGCCGACTATATCAAGAACATGATCACCGGCGCTGCTCAGATGGACGGCGCGATCCTTGTTATTGCCGCTTCCGACGGTCCTATGGCCCAGACCCGCGAGCACGTTCTGCTCGCCCGTCAGGTGGGTGTGCCCGCCATCGTTGTCTTCCTGAACAAGTGCGACCAGGTCGACGATGAGGAGCTCCTCGAGCTCGTCGAGATGGAAGTCCGTGAGCTGCTCTCCAGCTATGAGTTCCCCGGCGATGATGTTCCCATCATCAAGGGTTCCGCTCTGAACGCTCTCGTTTCCGAGTCCACCGATCCCAACGCTCCCGAGTATGCCTGCATCAAGGAGCTCATGGATGCTGTTGACGATTATATCCCCACTCCTGACCGTAAGGCCGATATGCCCTTCCTGATGCCCGTTGAGGACGTGTTCACCATCTCCGGCCGTGGCACCGTCGCCACCGGCAGAGTTGAGCGTGGCCAGCTCAAGCTCGGCGAGGAAGTCGAGATCATCGGTCTGACCGACGAGCGTCGCAAGACCGTCGTCACCGGTATCGAAATGTTCCACAAGCTGCTCGACTACGCCGAAGCCGGCGATAACGTTGGTACTCTGCTCCGCGGTGTTGCCAAGACCGAGATCGAGCGCGGTCAGGTCCTCTGCAAGCCCGGCTCCATTCACCCCCTCACCAAGTTCGTTGGTCAGGTCTACGTTCTGACCAAGGATGAAGGCGGCCGTCACACCCCGTTCTTCAACAACTATCGTCCTCAGTTCTACTTCCGTACCACCGACGTCACTGGCGTCATCACTCTGCCCGAGGGCACCGAGATGTGTATGCCCGGCGATAACGTTGATATGAACGTTGAGCTGATCACCCCCATCGCTATCGAGAAGGGACTCCGCTTCGCTATCCGCGAGGGTGGCCGTACCGTCGGTTCCGGTGTCGTTATCGAGACCAAGGACTAATTCCCGAATAGAATAGGAGAAAGACAGCCGGGAGGCTGTCTTTCTTTTTGTGCGTTACCCTTTCGGATATGCGAGCGGCGCGATGAAGCCGTCCTCGCCGGAGCAGAGAATATCGCCAGCGACGATCTCGCCGTCACAAAGGTAGAGGTCAGCCTGACAGACCTTACCCGAGGGGTGGTTTTTCACCGTATAGGTGCAGCGCTCAAGCGTTTTGCCGCAGTAAGGCTCCAGATCGAAGCCCTGTTTGCGCTGGAGCACGTTGTAGCTCAGATACGGTTCCTCCAGATTTTCGGGCAGCACGAGCGTGAGCGTTTCGACCGGTTCCGGCTCGACCTGCCAGCCGAGGGAGGCAAGATAGGCGACGCGCTGCTCGTTCGTCGCGGCGGAGGGCGTGCGGCCGGAGCCGCAGGAGCGCAGCAGAAGAAAGCCGAGGAAGGCGAGAAGCAGCAGCCACAAAAGTCCGAGAAGCCGGCGGCGGGAATATTTCATCGTGCAGATAAACACAGCGTCACACCCTTTCAAGAAAGGCTATTCCCAAATGGGGAAAAATATGATAGGATGCTTGGAAAAGAAAACTCAGAATGAGGGGGGATGTGCGTGATGATGGAACGGCTCGATAAGCTGATCGCTTCGACGGGGCGCTGGTCGCGCCGCGAGGTCAAAGCGCTCGTGCGCGAGGGGTGTGTGCTGGCGGACGGAAGGATCGTCGGCAGCGCGGAGGAAAAATATGACGCGGAACGCTGCCGCATCACGGTCAACGGCGAGGAGCTGCGGCTCCGAAGGCACACTTACGTCATGCTGCATAAGCCCGCGGGTGTGCTGAGCGCAACCGAGGATGGGCGGGGAAAAACGGTGCTCGATCTGCTCACGCCGGAGCTGCGTAAGATAGGCGTCTTTCCAGTCGGACGGCTCGACAAGGATACGGAGGGGCTGCTGCTCCTGACCGACGACGGCGCGTTGGCACACGCGCTGCTCAGTCCGAAAAAGCACGTCGATAAGGTTTACTATGCCCGCGTGTCCGGGCGGCTGACACCGGAGGACTGCGCGGCGTTCGAGGCGGGCATGACGCTTGGCGGCGGGCTGGAGTGCCTGCCCGCGGGACTGGAGATTCTCACAGCGGGGGAGACGAGCGAGTGTCTTGTGACGCTGCGCGAGGGAAAATTCCATCAGGTCAAGCGGATGCTGGCTGCCCGCGGCAAGCCGGTGGAGTATTTGAAGCGGCTTTCGATGGGGCCGCTGCGGCTCGACGACGCGCTGGGACCGGGCGAGTTCCGCCTGTTGACGGCGGAGGAGGAAGCGCAGCTTCGACGGTAGACAAAATGCCCAACAAAATTTGGGGGAGACAGACTTCCCGTACATCTGCCATTTACGCTTTCCACAAAAAACGAAAAAATTTTTGTGGAAAAAAGAAAAAATAACTTGCAAAATGTGTCGAGGGCAAGTATAATACTTTTAATCAGTCAGCAGATTGCACAAACTACCCGTGTAAGGGTTTCGGGAGGTACGCCATGTCAGGAAGAGTTTTCCAGAACATTGTGCTGCAGTTCAAAGATGCGGTCGATACCGAGATCGGCGTGATCGACGCTGAGGGTACGGTCATCGCCTGTACAGAGCTTGGCGAGATTGGCAGCCATTGGAGCGAATATGTGGACAGAATCGCCGAGGCGGAGGAGAGCGTTGTTTCAATCGGCGGCAAGACCTTCAAAACGCTGTCCGGCTGGAACGGTCATTTCGATTTCGCAGTCTTTGCATTTGGCGAGGGCGAGATGAGCCGCGCAGCCTGCTCGATGGCGGCGGTCGCGCTCAATGCGGCCAAGAGCTATTATGAGGAGAAGTACGACAAGGTATCCTTCATCAAGAACATCATCTCCGACAACATTATGCTCAGCGATCTCTATATCCGCGCCAAGGAGCTGCATGTCGAGAGTGAGCTTGACCGCGGTGTGTTCCTGATCCGCCGTCTGAACGAGGGCTTTGAGGGCCTGACCGTCGAGGCGGTGCAGAATATTTTCCCGGACCGTCAGACCAGCTTCGCGCTCTCCATGAGCGAGAACGATGTGGTGCTGATCCAGCAGGTCGGTGAAAACGTCACCAGCCGCGACATGGAAAAGACCGCTCAGCTCATCGAGGAGACGCTGCGTGAAAACGGCGAGAGCACGGTCGTCGTCGGCATCGGCACGGTCGCCGCGCACCTGCGCGACCTCGCCAAGAGCTATAAGGAGGCGCAGATCGCCATTGAGGTCGGCAAGGTCTTCGACACGGAGAAGTTTGTGGTCAGCTATGAAAACCTCGGCATCGGTCGTCTGATCTACCAGCTCCCGACCACCCTGTGTGAGATGTTTTTGCAGGAGGTCTTCAAGAAGAACCCCATCGACTCGCTCGATAAGGAAACGCTCTTTACAATCAACAAGTTTTTTGAGAACAACCTTGTTCTCTCCGAAACGGCGCGCAAGCTGTTTGTCCACCGCAACACGCTCGTTTACCGTTTGGAGAAGATCAAGAAGCTCACCGGCCTTGATTTGCGCGAGTTCGACGACGCCATCACCTTCAAGGTGGCGCTGATGGTCAAGAAGTACCTTGCTTCCCGCGGCATCGAGGCGTGAGCAAATACCGCTGCATCAAAATGAGGATACCGATACGCTGAAGAGGTTCAGCGTATCGGTATTTTTTCTGCTTATCGCGCGGCTCCTGCCACGGCGAGTCCGTAAAGGCCGCTTGTCGGGTCCTGCCAGAGCGGGAGATGGACGGGGCGGTAGGTGAAAAAAACGAACGCGAAGGCCAGCGCCCACAGCAGGAGGAAACCGGCAAACTGCCATGCGCCGCCGCGCGGCGCTCCGCGTGTGAGCAGCCGGAAACTCACAAGATAGGTCAGCGCATCCGCGAGGAAAAAGATGGCGATGTTGGCATAGTCCGGCGTTTTTCCGAACATACCGGTGAGCGTGTAAAAGAGCGCGGGGATCGTGAGCAGGCCGAGCAGGATCGACGCGGCCTTTGCGGCGAAGAAGCCGCGCAGCGGCTCGGCAAAGACGATGAATTGGATCATGGTGAAGAGAAAGAACGGCACGAACAGCAGCTTCATGTGCTCCCATGTGGACTCGTTGACGGCGCAGAAGGCCGCGGCGAGCGGACTGTATCCGGCCCATTCATACACGAAATGCAGCAGCGTACCGACCGCGCCGACGAACACAAAGCCCAGCAGCTCCCAGCGCAGCAGTCTTTTTTGCATAGGGACACCTCCATTTGTTTGCTTTGTCCATTGTATGGATTTCGGCGGTATTTTATCCCACATGGAGGCAAAAACGCCCCTGCCATTCTTGACGCGGAGAGTGAAAGCGGCTATAATAGCATTGGCCTTTGTACAGCAAGGACCGGACAAAAAAAGAAAGGCTGCGGCGCGTGCCGCTGATTTTTGCAATGGCTGAACAGACATCCCCGCTTGAGAGGAGCAACAATATCGAATTTACCAACCGTCAGCTCGTGAGCCTGATCCTGCCGATGCTGGCTGAGCAGCTGCTCGGCATCACGGTGGGGCTTGCGGACTCGCTGATGGTCGCGACCGTGGGTGACGCCTCGATTTCGGCGGTATCGCTCGTGGACAGCGTCAGCGCGCTGATGATCTACATTTTCTCCGCGATGGCGACGGGCGGCGCGGTCGTCGCCGGCCAGTACCTCGGCCGGCGCGAGCGGGAGGAGGCCTGCCGCAGCGCGCAGCAGCTCATGGTGCTGCTCGGAGTGGTGTCGCTGGCTGTGACGGCGCTGCTGTATATTTTTAAGGAATGGATCCTTACGCATCTGTTCGGTCAGATCGACGCGGAGGTCATGACGGCGACGAATATTTACTACAGCTACGTCATGGCGTCGATCCCAGGCATCGCGCTCTACAACGGCGGTGCGGCGCTGTTCCGCACGATGTCGCGCTCGGACGTGTCGCTCAAAGTGTCGCTGCTGATGAACGGCATCAACATCGCGGGCAACGCTATCCTGATCTTTGGCTTTCATTTCGACGTGGCGGGCGTCGCCATTCCCACGCTCGTCTCGCGCACGGTGGCCGCGGTCGTGATCGTGTGGCTGCTCTTTAACGAGAAGCTCGAACTGCACCTCTCCAATCTCCGCGCGTTCCGCATGGAAAAGCGCGTCATGCGCAACATCTTCCGCATCGCGATCCCCAGCGGCGTGGAAAACGGAATGTTCCACTTCGGGCGGCTCATTCTCTTCAGCCTTATCTCCACCTTCGGCACGGCAAGCATCACTGCAAACGCTATCGGCAACACGATGGGCAATTTCCACTGCTTTGCCGGTCAGGCGATCGGTATGGGTCTTACGACAGTCATCAGCCAGTGCGTCGGCGCGGGAGCTTACGACCGCGCGCGGTACTATATGAAGAAGCTGACCATTGCCGCCTACGCGGTCATGGCGTTCGTCAATATTGCGCTTATCCTTGCGATCCCGCTCATTCTGCGCGTGTACGACGTCGCGCCCGAGGCGGCGGTGCTGGCGCGCAAGGTCATGCTGCTCCACGGCACCAGCGCCATTTTCCTGTGGCTCCCGTCGTTCCTAGTCCCGTACTTCCTGCGCGCCGCGGGCGACGCGCCCTTTACGATGGTCGTGAGTATGACGACCATGTGGCTCGTGCGTGTGCTGGGAGCGTATGTTATCGGGCGTTACCTCGGCTACGGCGTGGTCGGCGTGTGGTTTGCCCACGCGATCCTCGACTGGGCGACGCGCAGTGTCATTTTCTTCATCCGCTACCGCAGCGGAAAATGGGAGCGCATGGCGATCCGATCATAAAAAAGCAAAAAAGAAAAGCCGTATTCGCGGCTTTTCTTTTTTCGGAGCTTACATTTCCACGGTGATGTTGTCGGTTCCGTGCTGCTCAAATTCGCCCAGATAGACATCCATGCGCTCGCACAGCTCGTCGTAGTTTTCCGGCGTGGGCTCGTCGGAGTCCATGTCGCGCAGGGCAAGCTCCTGCGCGAGGATCTCAAAAAACATTGTGTCCTCGTAGGCGAGAATGGCCTCGTGGATGCCGCCCTCGGCAAAGGCGCGCGAGGGGATCAGCTCGCCCTGATAGGACTCGACCAGCGGCACCATGCCGTGATTGATGCAGTTGGAGAAAACGAGGCTCTCCACCTCATCATACTCGCGGATGCGGTCGTCGCCGCGCGTGGAGTTGAGCACCCAGTTGCCGATATAGACCAGATCAAGAAGACGGCGGAACTGCTTTTCCGTCAATTCGATTTTCATGCTGCGCCTCCTGTGATGCAGATTTCATTTTTATGATGATAGCACACTCCGCATGAAAATGCTATAGCAAAAACAGGCAGAATGTGAAAAAGAGAGGAGGGGACCGCTTGTGAAAGAGGACGTTACCGTCCGCGTGCGCGGCGTACAGCGCTGCTCTGATGCGGAGGATGTGAACGAGCTGGTGTGCGATGGCGTATTCAAACGGACGGAGGACGGCTGGCTGCTCGCCTACGACGAACCGGCGGCGGAGGGCGTGGTGAAGACCCTGCTCCGCTTCGCCGGCGGCCGCGTCACGCTCACGCGCCGCGGCGCGGTGCGCAGCGAAATGATCTTCGCGGCAGGGGAGAGCCATACGGTATTCTATGAGCTTTCCGCCGGACGCTTGACGATGGAGGCGTATACCGACAGCCTCCGTGCGGAGTTCCGCGGGGGGAGCGGTACGCTCACGCTTTGCTACCGGCTTATCGTGCGGGGCGAGACCGTGAGCGAGCACCGGCTCACGCTCACGCTGACCCCGCGTTGAATTTTATATTCTGTTCATGGAAAAAGGAATTGCGCATTGTACGAGAGTGTGTTATACTGCAATTTTAGAATGGGGCAGGAGGGGGTGTTTGCCGTGGAGCATCTTTCGCACAGCGAACAGGAGACCGAGCAGCTCGGTGAGGCGCTTGCCAAAAAGCTGCCGCGCGGTGCCGTTATCGCCTACACCGGCGAGCTTGGCATGGGCAAGACCGCCTTTACCCGAGGACTTGCGCGCGGCCTCGGCTGCCGCGGCCGCGTCACCAGCCCCACCTTCACCATCGTCAACGAATACGAGGGGGACGTGCCCCTTTTCCATTTCGACCTCTACCGGCTCGGCTCGTCGGACGAGCTGTTCGACATCGGGTGGGAGGATTACCTCGCCCGCGGCGGCGTGTGCGCGGTGGAATGGAGCGAGCGGGCGGAGGACGCTTTCGACGCCTCCGCCGTGCGCATCGACTTCCGGCGCGACGTGCGGCACGACGGCTGGCGCGTCATCACGATCACGGGGGTGGAGGGCTTATGAAAATTCTCGCGCTGGAGACCTCGGCCAAGTCTATTTCAACCGCGGTGGTCGAAAACGGCGCGCCGCTGGCCTATGCCTATCAATGCACCGGCCTCACCCACTCGCGCACGCTCATGCCGATGGTGGACGCGATGCTCAAAAACGCCGACCTGACGCTTGCGGATATGGACGCTCTCGCCGTGGCTGCCGGTCCCGGTTCGTTCACGGGGCTTCGCATCGGCATCGCCGCGGTCAAGGGCCTTGCGTGGGCGGCGGACAAGCCCGTTTTCGGCGTATCCACGCTGGAGGCGATGGCGCAGAACCTCGCCCACATGGAGGGACTCATCGTCTGCGCGATGGACGCGCGAAGAAATCAGGTCTACAACGCGCTCTTTGAAGCGAAGGGCGGCGTTCTCACACGGCTCACGCCCGACCGCGCCATCGCGGTCGCGGAGCTGGCGGACGAGCTGCGGGATGAAACGCGCCGCCTGCTCGTGCTCGGCGACGGCGGGCGGCTCTGCCACGAGGGGCTGTCCGCCCTTGGCGTGGCGAGCGAGCTTGCCCCCGCGCAGCTCCTTTATCAGAACGCCGTGGGCGTCGGCCTTGCCGCGGAGCGCGGCACGCCGGTGAGCGCGCAGGAGCTTGCGCCGGTGTATCTCCGCGTCTCGCAGGCCGAGCGCGAGCGAAACGCCCGTTTACAGCAGGCAGCAATTCAAAAATAACTACATATTTTTACGGAGGACGAAGCAATGGAAACGAAATTCGGCAGCAAGGTACACATCATGGATCACCCCCTCGTGGCGCACAAGCTGACGATCATGCGCGACAAGAACACCAGCGTCAAGGACTTCCGCGAGCTGGTCAGCGAGATCGGTATGCTCATCACCTATGAGGCGACCCGCGACCTCCCCCTCACCACCAAGCACATCGAAACGCCCATCTGCGCGATGGATGCGCCCACCCTTGCCGGCCGCAAGTTCGTGGTCGTTCCCATCCTCCGCGCCGGTCTCGGCCTTGTGGACGGTGTGCTGCGCATGGTACCCTCCGCCCGCGTGGGCCACATCGGTATGTACCGCGACGAGGAGACCCTTGAGCCGCACCCCTACTTCTGCAAGATGCCCAAGGACGTGGCCGAGCGCGACGTACTGATCGTCGATCCTATGCTCGCCACCGGCGGCAGCGCCGCCGAAGCCATCGGCGAGATGAAAAAGCGCGGCTGCAAGCATATCAAGCTGATGGTGCTCGTTGCCGCCCCCGAGGGCATCAATCATATTCAAAAGCTCTATCCCGATGTGGAGATTTACGCCGGCGCGCTCGACGATCACCTCAACGACCGCGGCTACATCGTTCCCGGCCTCGGCGACGCGGGCGATAGAATCTTCGGCACAAAGTAAATCATTTCAGCAGCGATTAGAAAGGAAACCATTGACCATGAGTGCATCCCGAGAAAAAAAGACCCGTCAGGATCTTAACGGCTCCAGCTACGTCGATCCCCGCAAGGCCCGCGAGGCCGAGGAGAAGGCGAAGGAAAACCGAAAGACCAACCTTTATCTCGCCATTATCCTCGCCTTTGTGCTGCTCGGCGCGGTGCTGTTCGTTTCCAACCGCATTCAGGCCGGCAACGAGGCCAGGGAGAATGCCCGCATCGGCGCGGAGAGCGCCGTGACCATCGACGGTGAGGACTTCACCGTGAACGACGTGGCCTATTACTACGGCAGCATCTACAATTCCTTCGCCAACAGCAGCTACTCCGGCTTTGATTCTTCCACGGACGCGCGCGACCAGCAGTACACCGACGGGAAGAGCTATTATGACTACTTCCTTGAAACGGTGCTGGGCTATATGCAGGACGATGTCGCCCTTGCCCACGCCGCCGAAGCCGCCGGCTACGACGGCACGGAGGAGATGGACGCCGCCGAGAGCAGCAGCCTGTCCCTCGTCGATCTCTATGCTGGCTACAGCGGCGTGACCCGCGCGCAGTATCTTGCTGCGATGTTCGGCCAGTACATGACCGAGGACGCTTTCATTGCCTGCACGCGCCGCGAGGCGCTTGCGAGCGCCTACGAGCAGAGCTATTCCGACAGCTTGACCTACTCCGACGCCGACCTGCAGGCCGCCTACGACGAGGACCCCGACGCCTATTGCAGCGTGGATATTGAGTACGTTCTCTTTACCTCCGACGCTTCGAGCGACGCCACGGACGAGGAGAAGTCCGCCGCACTGGAGGAAGCCAAGACGAAGGCCGAAGCCGTCCTCGCCGCCTGCGAGAGCGGCAAGAGCTTTGAGGAGAGCGCCGGTGACGGCACCTACGCGCACCGCGCGCACGCCGACCGCAGCGTGACAAGCGAGATGCTTACTTGGGCATTTGACGCCGACCGCACAGAGGGCGACACCGCTGTTGTCGCGCACTCCAGCGGCTACTACGCCGTGCTGTTCCACTCCCGCAGCCGCGACGACTATCATCCCGTTACCGTCCGCCACATTTTGGTCGAGGACGAGCAGACCGCCGAGGATGTTCTCGCTGAGTTCAACAACGGAGACAAGACCGAGAGCGATTTCGCCACCCTCGCCGCCACCAAGTCCACCGACAGCGGCACCGCCTCCAACGGCGGCCTTGTGAGCGATATGCGCAAGGGACAGTACGTTCAGGCCTTCGAGGATTGGGCGTTTGATCCCGACCGTCAGCCGGGCGACACGGGCATCATCGAGAGTGAGTACGGCTACCATGTGATGTACTTTGTGGAGACCAACGAGCTTCTCTATTGGGAGTACAACGCCACCGAAACGCTCAGAAACAGCGACGTGACCGAGTGGTATAACGCCATCACCGACGGTGTGACCGCCGAGAAGCTCGACGGCATCGAGTACGTCGGCTGAGCGGTATCCCGCAACGCGGCAGAGGCCGGCAGGCTTGCCGGCCTCTGCTTTTTCAGGAGTTGACCTATGGAAAATCAATTTTTACGCACCGAAATGGTGCTCGGAGAGGACGGTATGGCCGCGCTGCGCCGCAGCCATGTCGCCGTGTTCGGACTCGGCGGCGTGGGTAGCTACGCGGTCGAGGCGCTGGTGCGCTCCGGCGTGGGCGAGCTGACGCTCATCGACGACGACACCGTGGCGCTGACGAACCTCAACCGCCAGCTCGAAGCCCTGCACTCCACGCTCGGCCAAAGCAAGGCCGAGGCCGTCGCCGCGCGCTGCCGCGACATCAACCCCGCGGCCATCCTCCACCCCATCGTGGGACGCTACGAGAGCGCGAACCGTGAACGCTTTTTCGACGCGAGGTACGATTATATCCTCGACTGCATCGACCTTGTTTCCTGCAAGCTCGACCTGATCGAGACCGCACTCACGCGCGGCATCCCCATTCTCTCCGCGCTCGGCACGGGCAACAAGCTCGATCCCTCGCAGCTTCAGATCACGGACATTTCCAAGACCTGCGGCTGCCCGCTCGCGCGTGTGATGCGTAAGGAGCTGAAGACCCGCAGCATCCTGCACACGCGCGTCCTGTTCTCTCCCGAGCTGCCCGCCGCGGCGGAGCAGAAGGAAACGCCCCCGCCGGGGCGCCGCAGCGTACCGGCAAGCCTCACTTGGGTTCCCGGATGCGCGGGGCTGATGATGGGCGGCGAGGCCGTGCTTGACCTCGTGCGCCGCGCAAGGGAGGGGTAAGATGCTGCTCGGAAGTCTTGTCAATATGCTTGCCATCTTCGCCGGCTGCTTTGTCGGCGTGACGCTCGGGCGCTTTATCCCCGAGCGCTTCAGCTCCTCCATCGAAAAGGGCGTCGCTCTGTGCGTGCTCTACATCGGCATCGACGGTGTGCTCGCGGGCAGCGATACGCTTGTCACCATTCTCTCGATGGTGGTCGGCGTCGTTTTGGGCGCGCTGCTCGACCTCGACGGGCGTATCTACGCGCTCGGTGACTGCGTGGAGCGACGCTTCGCGAAAAAGCAGGCGAAAAATTCCATCTCCGAAGGCTTTGTGAACGCCTCGCTCCTTTTCTGCGTGGGCGCTATGGCCATCATGGGCGCGCTGGACTCCGGCCTTACCGGCGACCATGCGACGCTCTACGCCAAATCCACGCTCGACGGCATCACATCCATCGTCTACGGCTCGACCATGGGCGTCGGCGTGGCGCTCTCTGGCGTTGCGGTGTTTGTCTATCAGGGACTCATCACGCTCTGCGCGTCGTTTCTCGCCCCGTTTCTCAGCGACGCGGTCATCGCGGAGATGAAGTGCGTCGGTTCGCTGCTCATCGTTGCGCTGAGCTTCAATATGCTCGGCATCACAAAGATCAAGGTGATGAACTACGTCCCCGCCGTGTTCCTCCCAATCCTGCTGTGTTCCTTTATGTAGAAGCTGGAAAGAAGCCGCCTGTCGCTGACAGGCGGCTTCTTTTCCTATTCCGTTTTCTCCCGGCTCTGCCGCCGGCCGCGCCAAAGCGCGGCGGTGAGGACGAGCAGAGGCACGAACAGCCCGAAGCGGACGAGATCGACGACATGGTGCGCCACAAAGTATGTCGGATCAAGCGTGTAGGTGTAATTTTTCCCAATCCAGCGCAGCCACGCCGACTGCGCCGCTCTGCTGGCGGCGAACAGCAGCCAGCCCGCGCCGAGCAGTGAGAGCTGCTTTCTGCCGCAGGGGAGCGTCAGCGCGCGGTAGGAGCGCAGCGTGCAGAGAAGCATGACGAGCAGACATGCGGCCTGTCCCCAAGCAATCGCAAGGCGGACGTAGTTCATCTCCGCCGTCCATCGGAGGGTCTGGAAAATGACTACCCACGACAGCCCCGTGCCGAGGCGCAGATAAAGCTCTGCCGACAGATACAACGCCCACGCGCACCATAGACCCGCGCGCCGCTTCACCGTCAGGCAGATCGCGCCGCAGATAAACAGCGGCAGCGCCAGTATGAAGCCGCCGAGCGTTCCTCCAAAAAGTGCCAATGAGTATCCCAATCAGCGCGCCGAAGCACAGCAAAATCACGCCGACGATCTGCCGCGTTTCCCGCCGCGGTGCGGCGGTGGGGAGCGGCGCCGCAACCGCGCCCTCCGTCCTGTTTGGTTCTTCCTCTGATTGGGGTGCTTCGCCCTTCACCAGCTCGTCGAGCGTCACGCCGAAGAGCGCCGCGAGCCGCACGAGCT
>CAVKBJ010000026.1:0-2887 GCA_963654505.1 Lachnospiraceae bacterium | reverse complement strand
GTGAATCCTCTGTTTCCCACTTGCTCACCGACTGGCGGCTGACCTCCAGCGCGTCGGCAAGGTCGCCCTGTGAGAGATTTTTTCCGCGCGAAGCCGCGCGAGATTTTGTCCAAGCGTCATGGTCATTCTCCCTTTTGTTGATGCCCCAAGTATAGCCGAAAAGCGCCGGACTGTCCACCAAGCGGGCTTGGAAATTTAGCAACCAACGGTTGCATCCCCCGATTTATCAAAAAACGGAGCATTCTCCGTTTTTTTCTATTCCATGATGTACGGCAGCGCCTTGACGCAGAAGCGCGCCATGTCCACGTGGCTCCCATCCAAGAATGCCACACCCTCGTTTTTCAGCAGCTCGACCTGCCGGTTCGCGCCGCCGAAGGCAAAGGCGCTCGACACCTTGCCGTCGCGCTTGACGACGCGGTGGCATGGAATGACGCCCGGTTCGGGATTGACGTGCAGGGCGTAGCCCACCACGCGGCTGAGACGCGGGTTGCCGATGGCGCGGGCGATCTGTCCGTAGGTTGCCACGCTGCCGCGCGGAATGAGCCGCACCGCCGCGTAGACCCGCTCAAACGTCGTCATGCGCAGCGCTCCTTCCCCGCAGGACGGAGAGATCCAACTCCATGATGAGCAGACTCGCGAGCATCAGCGCCGCGCCGAAATAGCCGCGCGCCGTCAGCCGCTCGCTGAGCAGGAAGTATGCGAACACCGCCGAAAACACCGGCTCAAGCGTGAAAATAAGGCTCGCGTGGCTCGCCGTGGTGAACTGCTGCTCGACGCTTTGAATGACGAAGCAGATGCCCGAACAGAACACGCCGAGGAACAGCGCCGCCGCCCAGACCTTCGGCGAGCTGGGCAGGCTCGGCGTTTCCAGAAGCCACGACAGCACGAACATCACCGCGCCCGCCACCGCCGTCTGCAAAACGCCGAGGGCGATGGGATCGACCTCCGGCTTCGCGACCGCCTTCTCCGTCACCATCAGATCGACGGCGTAGAAGGTCGGAACAAGCAGGCAGATGACGTCGCCCAGCGCGGGGCGGAGCGCCTCGTTAAGCGTCATGAGCGCGATGCCAATCACACACAGAACGAGAGCGAAGCCGAACTTCTTCTCCGGCCTTCTGCGGTAAAGCGCAAATTCAAACGCCGGTGTGACCACCACGGTCATCGCGCCGATGAAGCCCGCGTTGGAAACGCTGGTGTACAGGATGCCGTAGGTCGCGCCGAGGTAGATCGCCACGAGCGAAAGGCCGATATAAATGCTATATTTCAGCGTCTCGCGGCTCGCGCGGAACACCCGCTTGTGAAACACCGCGCCGAGCACGGCAAACGCCGAGAGAAAGCGAAAGGCGTTGAGCGTCACCGGCTGCATATCCCGCAGGCAAATGGCGATCAGGCAGTTGGAGATGCCCCAAAAGCCGGTGGCGAGCACCAGCATCATATCCGCTCTTTTTTGACGGTTCATACACGTTCCTCCCGATTCGATCGAAGGCTGCCCGCGGCGCGGACAGCAAAGCAATTTTAACACGGAATTTATCGGAACGCAAGGGCGGCAGCTCCTTATAAAAACAAAAAGCAACAGCTCCTGAGAGCTGCTGCTTTTCAGACGGTTTGGTGAAATTACTTGATCTCGACCTTCGCGCCGGCTTCCTCGAGTTGCTTCTTGAGGGCCTCGGCATCGTCCTTGGAGACGCCCTCCTTGACGGCCTTGGGAGCGGACTCGACAAAGCCCTTGGCCTCGGCCAGACCCAAACCGGTGAGCTCGCGGACGACCTTGATGACCTTAATCTTCGCGGCGGCATCAAAGCCGGCGAGGATGACGTCGAACTCGGTCTTCTCCTCAGCGGCGGGAGCGGCGGCGCCGGCGGCGGGAGCGGCCATAGCGGCGGCGGAAACGCCGAACTCTTCCTCGAGCGCGTGGACGAGCTCAGAGAGCTCCAGAACGGTAAGGCCCTTGATCTCTTCGATCATAGCAGTGATCTTTTCAGACATTGTAATATCCTCCTGATTTAGAATGTTGTTTGTTTTGTTGTTTGGCTGCCGGATTTACTCGGCAGCGGCTTCGGCCGCCTCAGCGGGAGCGCCGTTCTTCTCGGCAATCTGCTTGAGAACGCAGGCGAGGCTGGTGATGGGCGCGAGCATCGTGCCGAGCACCTGAGCCTGCAGGACAGGCAGGGCGGGGATGGACGCGAGGGCATCGATGGTAGCCATATCGACGACCTTGCCCTCCATGAAGCCGCCCTTGATCTCGAACTTGCCGTTGAGCTTCTTGGCGTAGTCCGCGATCACGCGCGCGGGAGCGACGGGATCGCTCGCGATAGCGAGAGCCGTGGTGCCGTTGAGCTGCTCATCGAGCTCGTTGAGACCGACGTTGTTGAAAGCAAAGCGAAGGAGCGTGTTCTTGACGACGGCATAATCGACTTCGTTCTTGCGGCACTCGGCGCGAAGAGCAGTGTCCTCCGCGACGGTGATGCCCTTGTAGTCGACGATGATACCGGCGGCCGCGCCCTGCAGCTTCTCGGTCAGAGAGACCACGATCGCCTGCTTTTCAGACAGGACTTTTGCGTTAGGCATTCTTGTTTTCACCTCCGTTAGATTTGCGGCATAGCTCCCTATGCCCGGGAAAAGAGGCGTTCTAAAAAGGAAACCGTCCTCATGCCAAAAGACACAAGGACGGTGTAAGCGATCAAAACGATCTGCCATCCTCGGCAGGACTTACGAGGCAAGCCTCACCTGCTGTCTTTGGAACGCTCTATTATTATATTTAAGGCTCAGACAAATGTCAAGCCCCAAATATCATGTTTTCCGCGCTCTTAGAGCTTCGCGGTGCTCATCTTCACGCCGGGGCCCATGGTGGAGGCGGCGACGCAGGACTTGATATACTGGCCCTTGG
>CAVKBJ010000025.1:0-7762 GCA_963654505.1 Lachnospiraceae bacterium | reverse complement strand
CGATTTCGATTCGCTTATCCTTGGGCAGGTCAATACCGGCAATACGTGCCATACTCTTTAACCTCCAATTAAATCTTAGCCCTGGCGCTGCTTGTGCTTGGGATTCTCGCAAATGACCATGACACGGCCTTTACGACGAATGATCTTGCACTTCTCGCACATGGGCTTCACGGACGGTCTTACTTTCATGTCGATAAACCTCCATTACTTAGTACGCCAGGTAATGCGACCGCGGGTCAGGTCGTAGGGAGACATCTCCACCGTGACCTTGTCACCTGGCAGGATCCTGATGAAATTCATTCTGAGCTTTCCGGAAATATGCGCCAATATCGTGTGTCCATTTCCAATGTCTACTTGGAATGTGGTGTTGGGCATCGCCTCAACGACAACGCCTTCCACTTCGATCATGTCGGATTTTGCCAAAGTGCTGATCCCTCCTGGTCTTGATTACCACGCTCGCCGCGGCAGGCGGCGAGGGCTTTACGAAGCTCACTGTTTGTGATGATCTCGCTGCTTCTGAGTTTTGCGGCGATCTCCTCCGGTGCGGCTCCCGCGCGCTGAACGTGCTTGCACTTCTTGCGCTTGGGGGCCTCGAGCCGTCTGGACTTGCCGTCTGCGAGCAGAAGATATTCGTTCTGAACATCCACAACGAGGAAGATCTTTCCTTTCTCTCTGCCCGCCGTCGCTAAAACAAGGTCGTTCTTCGCAATGTCCATCCGCACATCCTCAAATCTCCGGTACCGTCAGAAGCTCCGGATCACCGGCGGTAATGAGGATCGTGTTTTCGTAGTGTGCGGCGAGCGAACCGTCTTGGGTCTTGACGGTCCAACCGTCCGGAAGTACCCGGATCGCCGCGCCACCCGCGTTCACCATCGGTTCGACTGCGATCGTCATACCGCGCAGCAGTCTCGGACCGTGGCCCGGTGCACCGAAGTTCGGCACCTCGGGGCTCTCGTGCATTCTTCTGCCGATCCCGTGACCGACATACTCGCGCACGACGCTGTAGCCATTGTCCTCAACGTATTTCTGCACCGCAGCGGAGATGTCCGAAAGGCGCTGGCCCTCGCGGGCGAACTTGATGCCTTCAAAAAAGCTCTGCTGCGTGACGTCGATGAGCCGCTGTGCCTCCGCGGAGATCTTCCCGCAGGGGTAAGTGGCCGCGCAGTCGCCATGAAAGCCGCCGATATACGCACCTACGTCCACGCTGACGATGTCGCCCTCCTTGAGCACCCGGGGACCCGGGATGCCGTGGATGACCTCATCGTTCACGCTGACGCAGACGCTTGCCGGATAACCGCTGTAATTGAGAAACGACGGCTCGGCTCCCTGCGATTTGATGAACCTGTACACTGCTTTGTCGATTTCATGGGTTGTTACGCCGGGCTTTACCATTTCCCCTGCTAACGCACGGGCAGCCGCGGTAATTTTTCCCGCTCGGCGCATCAGTTCGATCTCGTGTGCTGATTTTAAGGTGATCATTATACGCCCCTCATTTCAGCACGGCGAGGATCGCTTCGGAGGTGGCCTCGACCGAACCCATATCCTCCACGGGGTACAGAACGCTGCGGGACTTGTAGAAATCCTTGAGCGGCTCCGTCTCCCTATGATATACCGCAAGACGGTTCTTCACCGTCTCCGGTGCATCATCCTTGCGTGTGACGAGCGCGCCGCCGCAGACGTCGCAGACGCCCTCGGCCTTTGGCGGAACTGCCTTGACATGGTAGCTCGCGCCGCAGTGCTCGCACACCCTGCGTCCGCTCATGCGCTCCTCGATGGTCTCGTCGGAGACCTCGAGAGAGACGACATGATCGAACCGGATACCGGCGTTCTCAAGCGCCTCCGCCTGCGCGATCGTGCGGGGCACACCGTCGAGGATGTAGCCCTTCGCACAATCGGATTCGGCAAGACGCTCGGTGATAATGCCGATGATGACCTCATCGGGCACCAGATGACCTTCGTCCATATAGGTCTTGGCCTCCATTCCCGTCGGCGTGCCGTTCTTGATGGCCGCGCGCAGAATGTTTCCGGTGGAGATCGTCGGGATCCCAAGCTCAGCGGCGAGGATCGCGGCCTGTGTGCCCTTTCCTGCGCCGGGAGCGCCCAATAAAATCAGTTTCATGTTTTCGCCTTTCTTACTCAAGGAAGCCCTTATACTGACGCATCAGCATTTGGGACTCCAATGCACGGACGGTTTCCAGCGCAACGCCGACAACGATGATGACCGAGGTGCCGCCGATCGAAAGGGCGTAGCTGCCGAGAGCCTTGCCGACGATCAGAGGCGCGATGGCCACGATGCCAAGGTAGATCGCGCCGAACAGCGTGACCTTGCCGAGCACCTTCGCAATGAACTGACTGGTGGGCTGGCCTGGACGGAAGCCGGGGATGAAGCCGCCGTTCTTCTTGAGGTTATTGGAGATCTCAACAGGGTTGAACTGAATGGTGGCGTAGAAATAGCTGAAGCCGATGATCATCAGGAAGTACACGATCAGATAGAGAACGGACTTCGTGTCGATCGCGCTGTAGATGGAGTAAGCGACGGGGCTGGTCTCCTGATCGGGGGTGCCGATAAAGGCCCAGACCGTGGCCGGCAGAGAAGCGATGGACTGCGCGAAGATGATGGGCAGAACGCCGGACATATTGACCTTCATGGGAAGTGTGGATGCCTGACCGCCGTACATCTTGCGCCCGACCTGACGCTTCGCGTACTGCACGGGAATACGGCGCTCCGCGCCGTTGACGTGGACAATGAGGACGATCATCGCAAGGATGCCGAGAACCACCAGAGCAAGCCACAGATAGCCGATGCTGCCTCTTTCCGCAACAAAGTAACGGCCGGTGGTGATGGCGCTGGGGACACGGGCAAGGATACCGGCAAAGAGGATCACAGAGATACCGTTGCCGACGCCGAACTCGTTGACCTGCTCACCAAGCCACATGACGAAGGACGAACCGGCAACGAGGGTCACGATGATGACCAGCGCCGGCCACACGCCGGACTGCTCGAGGATGCCGTAGTTCTTGCAGATCATATAGTAGCCGAAAGCCTGAAGAAGAGCGATGGCGACCGTCGCATAGCGCGTGATGGAGGCAATCTTCTTCTTGCCGACCTCACCGCCCTCACGAGCGAGACGCTCAAGGGCGGGGATGGCGATGGTCAAAAGCTGGATGATGATCGAGCTGTTGATATAGGGCTGCACGCCGAGAGCAAAGACCGTAGCCTGTGCGAAGGCGCCGCCGGACATCACGTTGTAGAGGCTCAGGAGACTGCCGCCGGTCGAGTCAATATAGGCGCCGAGCAGCTCCGTGTTGATATAAGGGGTAGGGATCGCGTTGCCGACGCGGAAGATGAGCAGGATCAGCAGAGTGAATACGATCTTCTTACGCAGTTCGGGGATATCCCAAGCTTTACGGATCGTCTGGATCACTTTAGATCACCTCAGCCTTTCCGCCTGCTGCCTCGATAGCCTCCTTGGCAGAAGCGGAGAAAGCAGAAGCCTCCACATTGACCTTCTTCGTGACCTTACCGTTGCCGAGAACCTTGTAGCCATACTCACACTTGCTCAGGATGCCCTTGGCAAGCAGAGCCTCGGCGTTCACGGTCTCGCCATTCTCAAACGCGTTGAGCGCGTTGAGGTTGATGATCTCATAGGGTTTTGCAAAGATGTTGTTGAAGCCGCGCTTCGGGGTACGGCGTGCCAAAGGCATTTGGCCGCCTTCAAAGCCGATGCGGACACCGCCGCCGCTACGGGCCTTCTGGCCCTTGTGACCGCGGCCGCCGGTCTTGCCGTTGCCGGAACCGGCACCGCGGCCCTTGCGGTAAGCCTCTTTGGTGGAGCCGGCGGCAGGAGACAGTTCATGTAACTTCATTAGACAGCTCCTCCTTACTTTTCTTCGGTGACCTGCAGCAGGTAGCCGATCTGGGCGATCTTGCCGCGGGTCTGATCGTTGTCGGGCTGCACGGTAGCATCGCCGATCTTGCGCAGGCCGAGGGAGTTGGCAGTGGCGATGTGCTTTTCCAGTCTGCCATTGAGGCTCTTGACGAGCTTGACGTTCAGATTAGCCATGTTACTGCCTCCTTATCCCACGATTTCTTCCACGCTCTTGCCGCGGATCCTGGCGACCTGCTCAGGGCTACGCATAGCCTTCAGGCCCTCGAAAGCGGCGCCGACAACGTTATTGGCGTTGTTGGAGCGCAGGCACTTGGTACGAATATCCTTGATACCCGCGGCCTCGACGACGGCACGCACAGCGCCGCCGGCGATCACGCCGGTACCAGGGGCAGCGGGCTTCATGAGCACGCGGCCCGCGCCGAACTCCCCGATGGTCTCATGGGGAATGGTGGTGCCGGACAGGGTCACGGTGACCATGTTCTTCTTGGCAGCCTCCAGACCCTTGCGGATCGCCTCGGGGACTTCAGCAGCTTTGCCAAGGCCGTAACCGACCTTGCCTTTTCCGTCGCCGACAACCATCAGCGCGGAGAACTTCATGACACGGCCGCCCTTAACGGTCTTGGAAACACGGTTGAGGGCAACGAGCTTTTCCATATATTCGCTCGGTTCACGTTCAAATCTGGGCATTTCGTTGTTCCTCCTTCTCAGAATTCCAGACCGCCCTCACGGGCGCCTTCGGCCAGCTCAGCAACACGACCATGGTACAGGTAACCGCCGCGGTCGAACACGACCACATCGATGCCCTTGGCCTTGGCGCGCTCAGCGACCAGCTTGCCAACGGCGCGGGCAGCAGCCTTGTTGCCGCCGTTGCCTTCGATCTCTTTGTCCAAAGAGGACGCAGCGACGAGCGTGTTGCCCGCGACATCGTCGATGATCTGGGCATAGATGTTCTTCTCGCTGCGGAACACGTTCAGACGGGGACGCTCGGGAGTGCCGGAGATCTTTGCACGCACTCTCTTATGGCGCTTGATGCGCTGCGCGTTAGTATCGGGTCTTTTAATCATATCGGCACACCTCCTTACTTCTTGGCGCCGGTCTTACCGACCTTGCGGCGAATGACTTCATCCGCATACTTGATGCCCTTGCCCTTATACGGCTCGGGAGGACGCTTCTCGCGGACCTCCGCGGCGAACTGACCGACCTTCTGCTTGTCGCAGCCGTGAATGACGATCTTGTTCTGCGCGGGGACCTCGATGGTGATGCCCTCGATCTCGGGCACCTCAACGGGGTGAGAGTAACCGACGGTCAGGATGAGCTTGTTGCCCTCCTTGGCGGCACGGTAACCGACGCCGTTGATCTCAAGTTCCTTCTTGTAGCCCTCGCTGACGCCGACCACCATATTGTGGAGCAGCGCGCGGGTGAGGCCGTGGAGAGCGCGGTTTTCCTTCTCATCGTTGGGGCGCGCGACGTGAACGACGCCGTCCTCCTGCGTGAGAGTCATCGTGGGATAAAGCTGCTGGGTCAGGGAACCCTTGGGGCCCTTGACGGTGACAAGGTTGCCCTCACCGAGCGTAACGGTGACGCCGGCGGGGATATGCACGGGCATTCTTCCAATTCGACTCATTGTTCCATACCCTCCTTACCACACGAACGCAAGGACTTCGCCGCCGACGTGAGCCGCGCGAGCAGCCTTGTCGGTCATAACGCCCTTAGAGGTGGAGACGATGGCAATGCCGAGGCCGCGAAGCACACGGGGCAGTTCGTCCGCGCCGACGTAAACACGCAGGCCGGGCTTGCTGACACGACGGAGGCCGGTGATGACCTTGTCCTTGCCGTTGTACTTCAGGGTGATGTGAATCACGCCCTGCGTACCATCGTCAACGATCTGATAGCTCTTGATATAGCCCTCGTCCAGCAGGATCTGAGCAATGCTCTTCTTCATATTGGAGGCGGGGACATCAACAGTGTCGTGACGCGCACTGTTCGCGTTGCGGATGCGGGTGAGCATATCCGCAATGGGATCGGTGATATGCATAGTGTAAATCCTCCTAATTTAGAGTTACGGAGTTTCCTCCGTTTCGGTCACGAGGTATCACTGCCAATTTGGAGCGTGCCCACACGCGTGTGACCACGCGTAATTGACAGTGACCTTTCGCGATCCTTATCGCCAGAGCGTCCATATCACAACGCTCGTGGTTAAGACTTTAGGGAGAACAATCTCTCCTAAGTTGATCCTTCCTGAGATTTTTTCGTCAGACAAGGCGAAGCGACGCCGGCGTACTTCGTGTACGCCAAAGAGCTTCAACGAAGTATAACGGAAAAAGATCAGAAGGACGCCTTGCGAACGCCGGGGATCTCGCCCTTATAGGCCAGCTCGCGGAAACAGATACGGCAGACGCCGTAGTCACGCAGATAGGCGTGGGGGCGGCCGCAGATCTTGCAGCGGTTGTACTTGCGGGTGGAGAACTTAGCAGGAGCCTGCTGCTTGAGAATCATAGATTTCTTAGCCATTTCACATATCCTCCTACTTAGCGTTCAAAGGGAGCACCGACCTGCGTGAGCAGCTCGCGGGCCTCTTCATCGGTCTTGGCGGTGGTGCAGATGACGATGTCCATGCCGCGGATCTTGTCGATCTTATCGTACTCGATCTCGGGGAAGATCAGCTGCTCCTTGATTCCGAGGGCATAGTTGCCGCGGCCATCGAAAGCGTTCGCGCTGATGCCGCGGAAGTCGCGGACACGGGGCAGCGCCACGTTAAAGAGACGATCAAGGAACTCCCACATCTTGTCACCGCGGAGCGTGACCTTCGCGCCGACGGGCATACCCTCACGCAGCTTGAAGTTCGCAACGGACTTCTTGGCGTTGGTGATGATGGCCTTCTGGCCGGTGATGGTGGAGAGGTCGCGGACGACAGCCTCGAGGACTTTCGCGTTCTCGCGCGCCTCGCCGCAGCCGACGTTGACGACGACCTTCTCAATCTTGGGAACCTGCATGGTGGAGGTGTAGCCGAACTTCTTAAAGAGAGCGGGCGCCACTTCCGCAACGTACTTATCTTTCAGTCTTGCCATAGTGTTACTACTCTCCTTTCTTAAAGCTCAGCGCCGCACTTCTTGCAGACGCGGGTCTTCTTGCCGCCCTCGATCTTGTGGGCGACGCGGGTGCCCTTGCCGCACTTGGAGCAGACCACCTGAACCTTGGAGGCATACAGAGCCGCTTCGCGCTCCACAATGCCGCCGGTCTCGCCCTGCTTGCGAGGCTTGATGTGGCAGGTCACCTTGTTGATGCCCTCCACAACGACCTTGGCCTCGCTGGGAACGGTGCCGAGCACCTTGCCCTGCTTGCCCTTGTCCTTGCCGGACAGGACGATAACGGTATCGCCCTTTTTCACATTCATAGCCATTTCTTCAAGCCCTCCTTACACAACTTCGGGAGCGAGGGACAGGATCTTCATGTAATCCTTGTCGCGCAGCTCACGGGCGACGGGCCCAAAGATACGGGTGCCGCGGGGGTTTTTGTCATCCTTGATGAGGACGGCGGCGTTCTCGTCAAAGCGGACGTAGGTGCCGTCGTTGCGGCGGACGCCCTTGGCGCTGCGGACGATAACGGCCTTGACGACCTCGCCCTTCTTGACCGTGCCGCCGGGGGTAGCCTTACGGACAGAGGCAACGATGACGTCACCAATGTTGCCGTACTTACGGCTGGAGCCGCCGAGCACACGGATGCACTTGATTTCCTTGGCACCGGTATTATCGGCAACCTTGAGGAAACTCTCTTGCTGAATCATACTTCCGGTACCTCCTTACTTAGCCTTTTCGACGATCTCGACCACGCGCCAGCGCTTGTCCTTGGACAGGGGGCGGGTCTCCATCACC
>CAVKBJ010000024.1:0-8079 GCA_963654505.1 Lachnospiraceae bacterium | reverse complement strand
TAAAGGGAGAAAACCAAAGTTTTCTCCCTTTACAGTCCTTAACTTAACAGTGTTGAGCGAAAGCCCGGGCGCTTGCTTTTTCGATTTTCGGGCATAAAAAAGTCCGCCGCAATTCCATTGGAACTACGGCGGGCCAATGGTGGAGGCGAGGGGAGTCGAACCCCTGTCCGAAAGCGCTTTAACAGGACTTTCTCCGGGCGCAGTCAGGTTTCAACATTCCCTCTCCGCAAAGACACCTGACGGACTTTGCGGTTCAGTAGAGTCATGATGCGTGGGCGGGTCAACTCTTTCGCGCCTCACGGACGCCGCGTTCTTGACGCCTTCCCCGGCCCGCGGCCTCTCCGGTTCAGACGGCCGCCTTAATTAGGCAGCGAAAGCAACGGTTTTTTCGTTGTTCTTTAATTTATAAGTTGCCCGTTTTATGGCGGTCAGGCGCCGCCGCCCGCTTATCCTGCCTCCACACCCCCGTCGAAACCGGTACGCCCCCGTATGGGCGGTGTGAGCGAAATACCGTTCACACCGCGAATGGGATGCTGTTTCCGCGGTCTGCAAAAGCAGATAAAAAAACTCAGTGCTTCTCCGGCGCGGGATAGTCCACGCCCTGCGTGTCCACGCGAATGGACTTGATGGTCTGCGGCTGCTTGGGCTTATCGGTGAACATATCGCGCTTGACGCGGGAGATGTCAACGGCTGCTTGAGCGTTGTCGGTGATCTTGCCGAAAGCTGCGTACTGCCCGTCGAGGTGCGGCGCGTCCGCGACCATGATGAAGAACTGGCTGCCGGCGCTGTTGGGCGCCATCGTGCGCGCCATCGAGAGCACGCCGAGCGTGTGCTTGAGGTCGTTCTTGTGGCCGTTGGCGGAAAATTCACCGTCGATCTCATAGCCTGGGCCGCCCGTGCCGTTGCCGTCGGGGCAGCCGCCCTGGATCATGAAGCCGGGGATCACGCGGTGGAAAATGAGTCCGTCATAAAAGCCGGAGTTCGCCAGCGAGATGAAATTGTTGACGGTGTTGGGGGCCAGCTCGGGGTACAGCTCGCCGGTCATCACCGCGCCGCCCTCCATCTCGATGGTCACGATGGGATAAGCCATGATCTTTTCTCCTTTTTTACCGATAGTTTTTCATGCGGCGGTCGATCTCGCGCTTCGCGTCGCGCTGTGCGGCCGCCTCGCGCTTGTCGTAGTTCTTCTTGCCCCTGCATACGCCCAGCTCGACCTTCACGCGCGCGTCCTTAAAATAGACGGAGAGCGGGATGAGGGCGTAGCCGTCCTGCTTGACGAGCGCATGGAGCTTGTTGATCTCGCGCTTGTGGAGCAGCAGGCGCTTGGGGCGGTCGGGGTCGTGGTTGAAGATATTGCCCTTGTCGTAGGGCGAGATGTGCATGGACAGCACCATTGCCTCGCCGTTTTTGACGATAACGTAGCTGTCCTTCAGGTTGAGCGTGCCGGCGCGGATGGACTTGACCTCCGTGCCCTTGAGTTCGATGCCGGCCTCAAGCCGATCCTCCACAAAATAATCGTGATGGGCCTTGCGGTTCTGCGCCGCGAGCTTGATACCTTTTTTCTCCACGGCACAGCACCTCCCTCTCGCCGGAATTATTTGGAAGTATACCACGTTTTCGCCGCGCTTACAAGTGCTGTAACAAAAAAGTAATGATGCCGGCGCGAAAAAAATAACGGTGGAAATCCGCCTGCCCTTATGCTATACTTATCATGATAAGGTATGCAATCGAAAGAAGGCGAAAAATGAAGCTGTATGAAGAATTTGTCAGACGTCAGGAGATCTTTCACGGGCGCATCGTCGATCTGCGCGTGGACACCGTGCGTCTGCCCAACGGCCATCTCACCACGCGCGAGGTGATCGACCACCCCGGCGGCGTGGCGGTCGTCGCCATCGACGAAAACGACTGCGTGCTGACCGTGAAGCAGTACCGCTACGCCTTTCAGACGGTGCTTGAGGAAATTCCCGCGGGCAAGCTCGAGCGCGGCGAGAACCCTGCCGCCGCCGCGCGGCGGGAGCTTTCCGAGGAGACGGGCGCGGAGTGCGAAACGCTCACGCCGCTCGGCGAGATCCTCGCCTCCCCCGGCGGCTTTACGGAGGTGCTGCACCTCTACATGGCCACGGGTCTGACCTTCGGCGCGCAGCACCCGGACGAGGACGAGTTCCTTCGCTTCGAGCGCGTGCCGTTCGGGGAGCTGCTCGACCGCTGTCTCTCCGGTGACATCCGCGACGGCAAGACGGTCGCGGGCATTCTGAAGGTCTACGCCCTGCGCACACGAAAAAAGAAGGAGGCATGAGCATGGAACCGAAAAAGACCGTCCTCATTGTGGAGGACGAGAAGAACATCGTGGACATCGTCCGCTTCAACCTCCGGCGCGAGGGCTACGAAACGCTTGAAGCCTACGACGGCGAAGCGGGCCTTGCGCTCGCTCGTGAAAAGAAGCCCGACCTCATTCTGCTCGACGTGATGATGCCGAAAATGATGGGCTTCGATGTCTGCCGCACCCTGCGGGACGAGGGCGACAACGTGCCCGTCATCATTCTCACCGCGCGCGAGGAGGAGGAGGACAAGATCCTCGGTCTGGAGATCGGCGCGGACGACTACATCACCAAGCCCTTTTCCATGCGCGAGCTGATGGCGCGCGTAAAGGCGAACATCCGCCGCACGGCGATGGTCTCCGCCGGCTCCGCCGAAAACACCATGAGCGCCGGCGGCGAGCTGACCATCAACACCGACAGCCTGCAGGTCTTTAAGGGGGGCAGGGCCATTGAGCTGACGCAGCGCGAATATGAGCTTCTGACCTTCCTCGCAAGCCACCCCAACAAGGTGTTTTCCCGCGTCGATCTGATGGAGCAGGTGTGGAACTACGGCTACGTCGGGGACGACGTGCGCACGGTGGACGTGACCGTGCGCCGCCTGCGCGAGAAGATCGAGGACGATCCCGCCTCGCCGCGCTATATCCTCACGCGCCGCGGCGTTGGCTACTATTACTCCACGCTCTGATCCGCTCCATTCTTTCCGAAAGGAGGCGGCGCCGTGTTTCGCTCGCTGCACATGAAGCTGGTGCTCATCATGCTGCTGCTCATCACCTCGCTCATGGCGGTGGTGGGCGCGTTTCTGATGACCAGCGTGACCAATTTCTACATTGACGATTTCTACTCGCAGATGGGCGAGACCTTCGGCGAGAGCAACGCCGACTTCGTCAACTCCCTCCGCGCCGAGGCCGCGCAGGAGGGCGGCGCGGCGGTCATGCAGTCCATGCTGGAGACCTATTCCGGTACGCTCGGCATCGACTCGCGCAGCCGCAACTATTACATTCTCGACGCCGCGACGGGCGAATGTCTCGCCGCGAGCGACGAGCAGGGCGGCGAGGCTCTGGAGCAGACCGCGAACCTCCTCACCGCCCGCAACGGAGAGGTCGGCGACAAGAGCGACATCACGGCAAGCTACATGGACGTCGCCATTCCCATCTCCGGCGGCGACAACAGCTACATTATCTACATCCGCGACAACCGCAACACCGTCTCGAGCCTTAACAGCGAGCTGCTCATCATCATTTTGCAGGCGCTTCTGGTGGGGCTGCTGATCTCCGTGCTTTTGAGCTTCCTGCTCTCCAAGACGATGATCAACCCCATCGAAAAGCTGACCGAGGGTGCCGAGCGCGTGGCGAGCGGAGATTTCAGTGAAAAGTTAGAGGTCGATTCCACCGACGAGATCGGTATTCTGACCACCACCTTCAACGACATGGCGAGCGTACTGCACTCCACACTCGAAACGGTGGAGGACGAGCGCAACAAGCTCGACACGCTCTTCCTGCACATGACCGACGGCGTGGTCGCCTATGACCGCGACGGCGCGCTGATCCACTGCAATCCCGCCGCGAGCGAGCTTTTGGGGCGCAGCGCGGGAGAATGCGTGTATGCGGAGCTGTTCGAGCCGCTCTGTCCCTTTGAAAAGGTGATGGCGATGCAGCGCAGCGACTTTTTCGCCTCCGAGCTGACGGTCGGGGAGCGCACGGTCGAGCTGTACTTCGCGCCCTTTTCCGACGAGGAACGCGGCGGCGTGCTCATCGTGCTCCACGACGTGACGCAGCAGCGCAAGGCTGAGGAACGCCGCAAGGAGTTCGTCGCCAACGTGTCCCACGAGCTGCGCACGCCGCTGACGAACATCCGCTCCTATGCCGAGACCATCCGCGACGCAGGCGGCGAGCTGTCACGCGAGCTGGAAAACAGCTTTCTCGACATCGTTATTAACGAGTCCGACCGCATGACGCATATCGTGCAGGATCTCCTGACGCTCTCGCGGCTCGACAGCGGACGGAGCGAGATGAACATGGCGCGCTTCGACTTCGGCGCGGCCATCGCCTCCGTGCTGCGCTCCATCGAACTGGAGGCCCGCCGCCACGGCCACGAGCTGACGCACGAATACCACGATCTTCCGATGATCATGGGCGACCGCGGGCGCATCGAGCAGGTCATGCTCAACGTGCTCGGCAACGCCGTGAAGTACACGCCCGACGGCGGCCACATCCGCGTCACCGCGGGAACGGAGAGTGAGAAGGTCTGGATGGAGGTCGCGGACGACGGCATCGGCATCCCAAAGGCCGACCGCGGACGCATCTTCGAGCGCTTCTACCGCGTGGACAAGGCGCGCTCGCGCGAGTCCGGCGGTACAGGATTAGGGCTTTCCATCGCCACTGAGATCGTCCAGCGCCACAGCGGCACGCTCTCGATCGTGGACCGCGACGGTCCGGGGACGACCGTGCGGCTCGAACTGCCCATCCGGCAGGCCGAGGGGCAGGAGGCCGTCCATGGATAAAAAGGCCAAACGTTATGACCGTCTGCAAAACCTGACCATCGCTGTGCTCGCGCTCTCCTTTATCCTGCTGCTCGTGCAGGCACCGCTGTTCGGCGGCGGGAGCGGCACGACGCTCTCCTCCGCCGTGCGCGGCTGGTTCGCCGACCGGCAGACCACGGAGGAGGAAGATGTTGGCTCTCTCTCCACGCTCGCGGTGCCGGTGCGCATCGTGCAGACCAACGACTTTATCCGCAGCGGCACGGACGCGCTGACGACTGCGGACGATGGCTTTGAAACGGTCGGCTCGTTCCTCGGCGAGGCCATCGGCTCGGCCCACAGCGTCTCGTCTGTGTCTGAGGACGCCTTCCTCTCGGCGCTGGACAGCTCCGGCATCTACTTTGCTTTCGCCTGCGGTGTGCCGCTTGAGGTGCTTTCCGCGCGGCTGGGCGTACAGCCGCCCACCACGCGGCAGTTCGACGTGTACCGCTGCCTGTTGAGCGTTGACGGCACGGATTCCGCCATGCTGTATTTGCAGGACACAACGGCGCGGAGCGTCTACCGCTTCTCGACCGCGGTGAGCTCCTCGTCGGTGAAGGAATACCTCGAAGCGCAGGAGGGCGGCAGCGTCGATTTTGCCCGCTCGCTCGGCGAGGAATACGCTTCACTTTCCCCCTATACCCTTGTGTTCGACAGCGTGAGCGCGCGTGCCGAGCTTTCCGCCGTGAACGTGCTGAGCGACTACTCCTCGGAGGAACTGCTGCGCCGCGCCGAGTTTAATCCGCACACCAAGGACCGCTACGTCGAGTCCTCCGGCACGGAGGTCGTCGTCGAGGGGCAGCGCAAGCTCTATCTCCACACGGACGGCACGCTCTCCTACAGCGGCGGAGCGGCGGAGGATAACTCCATCTTCGCGGTCGCCGCGGCGGACGCCGCGCACGTTTCCCGCACCGAGTTCTGCACCGCCGCACGCAGTCTGGTCGGCACGCTCACGCAGGGGCGCATCGGCGACGCTACGCTCTTTCTCAGCGGCATTGAGACCAACGACACCGGCGCGGCCGTTTTCTTCGACTACATGGTCAACGGCACGCCCGTCCGCTTTGCCGACGGCGTTCACGCCGCGGAGGTCCGCATCGAAGGACAGAGCATCACCGGCTTCTCTCTGCGTCTGCGGCGCTACACGCTCACCGAGCGCGAGTCCCTGCTGCTGCCGCTGACGCTCTCGCGCGCCATCGCGCGGCGCTATCCCGGCTGCGAGCTGACCGTCGCCTACGTCGACTCCTACGGCGAGAGCGTCAGCGCGAGCTGGATCGCGGACTGACTCTCTCGGAAAGGAGGACGCGCCATGAATACCGCGCGGCTCAAAAACATCGTCATCATCATTCTGCTGCTGGCCAACGCCTTTCTGCTCGTCCTCCTATTCTCACGCCGCGCGGAGGAACACGCCGCGCACGAGCGCGCCATCGCGCAGCTCACCGCGCTTTTCACCTCCAACGGCATAGCCCTCGACAGTGCCCTGCTCGACGGCCTGCCCGCGTCGGTGCTGAGCGTTCAGCCCTCGCGCGACCTCGCCGCCGAGCAGTCCTTCGCCGAGGGAATCCTCGGCTCCGCCACCTCCGTTGACTCCGGCGGCGGTATTTACCGCTACTACAGCTCCGACGGGCTCAACAGCGGCTCGTGCCTCATCCGCTCTGGCGGCGCGCTGGAGGCCGGCGTCAGCCGCGCGGTGGACGATCCGGAGGAGTTCTGCACGGAGCTTTGTGTGCCCCTTGGCTACCGCACCTTTGAAGTTCTCCGCGACAGTTCGCGCACGGTCGTCACCGCCATGCGCGCCGTGGGCGGGCTGGACGTTTACAATGCGCCGCTCACCTTCACCTTTTCCGGCGATACGCTCACCACGGTTGTGGGCACCTACCTGCCGCCCATCGACGAGAGCGAGTGCGGCGAAACGGCGCTTGATGCCGTGA
Source organism: Lachnospiraceae bacterium (assembly GCA_963654505.1). Classification (GTDB taxonomy): domain Bacteria; phylum Bacillota; class Clostridia; order Oscillospirales; family Oscillospiraceae; genus Hominicoprocola. Next base: position 1,318 of record CAVKBJ010000024.1, on the reverse strand, counting down.
CCGCGCTGGTGCGCTTTCTCGACTACCGCAACGTCTCCGGCGCGGTGTGTACCGAGATCACGCAGCTCTCCGCCGGCTATCTTTTCCAAAGCACGGCCTCCGCGCCGCTTCAGCTCGTTCCCGTGCTGCGCGTGGACACCGACGTTTACAGTTATTATGTCAACGTCCTTTCCGGCGAGGTCACGCGCGTTTCGGCTTAAAATTTCGTTCGTTCCGCGGGATAAATCAAAAAGAAAAGGGATTGCTTTTTTCAAATTCTTTGGTATACTGTAGCTATATTATGTGAATACTTTCGGCGTATGGCGTTTGAAGCGCGCTGACCGCGCGCCGCGCGGTTGCCGGTTCTCTTTTTGGAAGAATTGAAATGAGGTGTCCTCTTGACCAAATATATCGTTCAGGGCGGTTCTCCGCTCTTTGGCGAAGTCCATATCAGCGGCGCGAAAAACGCCGCTGTTGCTATCCTGCCCGCCGCCCTTTTGGTGGACGGCGTGTGCCGCATTGAGAATATTCCCCAGATCAGCGACGTGACCGTACTGCTGAAAATTTTAGAGCAGCTCGGCGCGAAGGTTCGTGTGCTCAACCGCAGCGACGTGGAGCTGGACTGCCGCCACATCGCCACAACCCGCGCCCCGCAGGAGCTGGCGCACAAGCTGCGCGCGAGCTATTATCTCATCGGCGCGCTGCTCGGCCGCTTCGGTGAGGCCGAGGTCTCCATGCCCGGCGGCTGCAACTTCGGCGGCACCCGCCCAATCGACCAGCACGTCAAGGGCTTTGCCGCGATGGGCGCGACGGTGCGCGAGGGCGACTATATCCGCGCCACCGCCGAGGGTGGGCGCATGAAGGGCGCGAACGTGTATCTCGACGTGGTTTCCGTGGGCGCGACCATGAATATCATGATGGCCGCGGCGCTGGCCGACGGCACGACCGTTATCGAAAACGCGGCGAAGGAGCCGCACATCGTCGATCTTGCGAACTTCCTCAACTCAATGGGCGCGGACGTCAAGGGTGCCGGCACCGACACCATCCGTATCGCGGGCGTGGAAAGGCTGCACGGCGGCGTCTACGCCATCATTCCCGACCAGATTGAGGCGGGCACCTACATGGCCGCCGTCGCCGCCACGGGCGGACAAATCCGTGTGCGCGGCATCATTCCGAAGCACATGGACTGCATCACCGCAAAGTTACAGGAAATGGGCGTGGAGGTCGAGGAGCAGGACGACGATCTGATCGTCCGCCGCAGCGGCGCGCTGCGCCACGCGAACGTCAAAACGCTGCCCTACCCCGGCTTTCCGACGGATATGCAGCCGCAGATCACCAC
>CAVKBJ010000023.1:0-2786 GCA_963654505.1 Lachnospiraceae bacterium | reverse complement strand
GCGCTGCGCGTCGTCGATAACGTAGCCCTCGCAGGCTTTCTCCGTTACCACATAGGCTCCGGTGGGGAGACCGGACAAGTCGATCTCGCCGCGCTCGTTCGTCAGCAGCTCCACGGGGCCGTAGCTGCCATCCACCTTTTTCAGCTCGAATTTCGCGTTGGCGATGGGCCGGGAGAGGTCGGCGCTATCGACCTTCGTGAGCGTCAGCCCCGGTTTGAGGTCGTTGAAGAACGTCAGCTCGCGGATGCCGTCTCCCGCTTTCAATTCGATCTGCTGCGGCGTGGTGCAGAGGATGTGCGTGTCCGGCCCCTGCACCTCTTGGACGAGGTAAGTGCCTGCGGCGGCGTTGGTAAGCAGGATCTCGCCCTGCGCGTCCGTGGTGAATTTGCCGAGGGAAACGCCGTCAAGGAATATCTCAAAGGTCACGCCGTCAAGGACGGCGCGCGTCGTGCGGTCGTACTTCGTGATGCGAAGTCCCGGCAATTCCTTGTTGATGAAGCTGACGCTTGCCGTTTCGCCCGCCGTAACGCTGACGGTCTTGACCGTCTCGCCGTCAAACTGCCAGCCCTCGACGCCTGCGATCTCGCGCACCTCGTAGGCCGCGGGGCGCAGACAGTCAAAGACCGCCGCGCCGCCCGCGCCGGTCTTTTTGGTGTAGGTCGTGCCGCGCTCGACGTCCCTGACCTGCATCGTCACACCGGAGAGCGCGTCGCCGGTATCGCTGCTCTTTTCCACACGGAGGGCGCCGTAGGGCGCGTTCTCAAAGGTGACAACGGCGGTCTTGCCGTGCAGGACGGTGACGTGCTGCGTCGTCTGTACGGAGAGCGTGTGCCATTTCGGGGCCGTGACCTCCTCGACGGTGTAATGCCCCACAATGTCAACGGGGATCGTCACGGTGCCGTCCGAGCCGGTGGAGAAGCTGCCGAGCACGGTGCCGTCCGGGGCGGTCACGCGAAAGATTGCGCCCTCCAAAGGCGTGTTCGTACCTCCCTCGACCTTGACGAGCTTCAAAGCCGTTTCCTCTACCGGAACATCAGGCGCTGCCGCAGCGCTGAAATTGCTGATGGCCGAGCCTGTGATGGGGATGCTCGGATCGGTATCGAGCATATAGTTCTGCACGTTGCCGTAGCGGTCCTTTTCCGCGCAGACGGCGTAGAAGATGGCGTATTGTATGACGGTGGCGGAAATGTTGAGCTGTACGCTGCCGGTCTTGCCCTCGATGGACGAGGCGGGATATGCTCCTTTGCTTTCGGACGCTTTGCATTGACCTCCGCGGACAGCCGGCGCATGGCCTCCATCCTTTCGAGGACGGAGGGCTTGGCGTCAGCAGTCCTCTCCTGCGAAGCTGTCGAGATACTCCCTCGCCCGTTCAAGGCTTTCTCTTGCCGAGCGAGGGGTTCGGCTTTTTTTGCCTCGTCCGCCTCCTTCTGCGGCGCGGGGTAGCCCAGCTCCTCCATGATGCGGTTGAGGTTCGCGGCGTAGGTCTCGGTCGATATGATGGTGATAAGCCCGCTCTCGTCCCCGCGCCTGCGGACAGGCAGATAGAGCACGCCGTACTCCTTTTTCGCCATCCTCTTGAAGCGCGGAAAATCCTCCGCGCGGATCTGAATGACGGCGGGCGGGTTCGGATCTCGCGCCAGCCGCGCGGCGCTCGCCTGCCCGATCACCTTGTAGTCCTGCCGGGACAGGGCAAGCAGCAGCGCCGCGACGTTTTTGACGCCGCTGCCGGCCAGCTTGACCGCCGTTTCCGTTGCCTGCAAGCTCTCCTTGACCACCAGATCGGCGGCCTCTGCGCTGACGTCCATAAAAATCACTTTCCTTTCCGGCGCATATCAGCGCCCAAATTGTTTTTGACGGTTCTGCTTTTTTGTTCGCCTCGTTTCCGTCTCCTGCCTGTCCCTTGTCTGCCGCACCTGCTCTTGAAGCCGCGGCGCGTCCGCCTCGACGCCGCGGCACAGATCCAGCCGCCGCCGCGTCTGCCGCAGCGCTTCGTTGACGTTGGATAGCTCCCGCGTCACATCCACGCCGCGCCGTTTCCATTCGTACAGTCCCTTGCGCCGCTCGGTCAGCGCGTCAAGCTGCGCCTGCAAAGCGTCGTGGAGCATGGACAGCTCCCGCGCCGTTTCCACGCGGTTCTCCCGCAGGAACAGGAATTGCCTCTGATAGCGGCGCAGCTTTGCCGTCTCCTGCCGGATGGCAAAGGGCGCGGGGCGCGCCGTCCGTTTGGAGCGCCCGCCGCGCAGAAGATAGCAGTAGTAAAGGTAAAGCGCCTGAAAGCCCTTGACCTTTTTGCGCGGCGGCATGGGCGCGCGGCTGCGGTAGCGCTTTTTCGTGCGCGGCGCTCCGCTCGGCTTTTCCCGCCTTGCGCGGGGGACGGCAAGCCTTGCGCGGATGGCGTCCTCGGTATAGTCCGCGCCTAAACTTTTCAGCCGCACGTAGCGGCTGCTGCCGCTTGGCTTGACGGCAAGGTACTTTCCCTCCGTCCTGACCTCGCAGCCCTGTGCGCGCAGGAGCGCGAGGAAGTCGGAAAAGTGCCGCGCTCTTAAAATGGCGGCGTCCACATCGGCACGGACCGCGCCGCGCACGGTGGGCCTGCCGCGGCGCTCCGCGTCCCATTCGGCGTAGTGCTTTCCGCGTCTCTCCGGCTCGATGACAGACAGGCCGCGCTCGCGGCTGACGGCGTTAGAGACGCCGCGAAGCGTTTCATAATAGCTTTTGAAGTCGCTGCGGTACTTGCCGCCATCCACAAAGGAAACGGAATTGAATACGATGTGACAGTGCAGATG
>CAVKBJ010000022.1:0-3555 GCA_963654505.1 Lachnospiraceae bacterium | reverse complement strand
TGAACTCGCGGAGCAGACGGTCAACGATGATCTCCAGATGGAGCTCGCCCATACCGGCGATGATGGTCTGACCGGTCTCCTCGTCCGTGTAGGTCTTGAACGTGGGATCCTCCTCAGCGAGCTTCATGAGCGCGATGCCCATCTTTTCCTGACCGGCCTTGGTCTTGGGCTCGATGGCCACGCGGATGACCGGTTCGGGGAACTCCATGCTCTCGAGGATGATCGGGTGCTTTTCGTCGCAGAGCGTGTCGCCCGTCGTGGTGTTCTTGAGGCCGACGGCAGCGGCGATGTCGCCGGAGTAAACGGTCTCGATATCCTCACGATGGTTGGCATGCATTTGCAGGATACGGCCCATGCGCTCACGCACTTCCTTGGTGGAGTTGAGCACGGACGAGCCGGTGTTGAGGGTACCGGAATAGACGCGGAAGAAGCTCAGGCGGCCGACATAGGGGTCGGTCATGATCTTGAATGCCAAGGCGGAGAAAGGCTCGTCATCGCTCGGCTCACGCTTGTCTTCTTCGTCCGTCTTCGGGTTGACGCCCTCGATGGCCGGAATATCGGTCGGCGCGGGCATATAATCCACGATCGCGTCGAGCAGCTTCTGCACGCCCTTGTTGCGGTAGGACGTACCGCAGACCACAGGGATCATCTCGACCGCGACGGTCGCCTTGCGGATGGCCGCACGAATCTTGGCGGTCGGGATCTCCTTCCCCTCAAGGTACATCTCCATGATCTCATCGTCGAACATGGAAACGGCGTCGAGCAGCTTCTCGCGGTACTCGGTGGCCAGATCCATCATATCGGCGGGGATCGGCTCCACGCGCATATCCTTGCCCATCTCGTCGTAGTAGACGTCCGCGTTCATCTCGACCAGATCGATGATGCCGCGGAAATCGGCTTCCTTGCCGATGGGCAGCTGGATCGGCACCGCGTTGCACTTGAGGCGCTCGTCGATCATGCGCAGGACGTTGTAAAAGTCCGCGCCCATAATGTCCATCTTGTTGACGTAGATCATGCGGGGCACGTGGTAGTGATCCGCCTGACGCCAGACCGTTTCGCTTTGAGGCTCAACACCGCCCTTGGCGCACATGACGGTCACAGAGCCGTCGAGCACGCGGAGGCTGCGCTCCACCTCGACCGTAAAATCGACGTGGCCCGGGGTGTCGATGATGTTGATGCGGTGGTCCTTCCAAAAGCAGGTCGTTGCGGCGGACGTGATCGTAATGCCGCGCTCCTGCTCCTGCTCCATCCAGTCCATCGTCGCCGTACCGTCGTGCGTTTCGCCGATTTTGTAATTGACGCCTGTATAATACAGGATGCGCTCGGTCGTGGTGGTCTTGCCTGCATCGATGTGGGCCATGATGCCGATATTTCTTGTTTTCTCCAGTGATACTTTTCTCGGCATAAGATACTCCTTGTTTTTTACCAGCGGAAGTGCGCGAACGCCTTGTTGGCCTCGGCCATCTTGTGGGTGTCCTCGCGCTTCTTCACAGCCGCGCCGGTGTTGTTGGCGGCGTCCATGAGCTCGCCGGCGAGACGCTCGGCCATGGTGCGCTCACCGCGGGCGCGGGAATAGGCCGTCAGCCAGCGCAGACCGAGGGTCTGACGGCGGGCGGGACGAACCTCCATAGGAACCTGATAGTTGGCACCGCCGACACGGCGGGTCTTGGTTTCGAGAACGGGCATGATGTTCTCCATCGCCTGGGTAAAGACTTCAAGCGGCTCGTTGCCGGTCTTTTCCCTGATGATGTCAAACGCGCCGTAGACGACCTTCTGTGCAACGCCCTTCTTTCCGTCGAGCATGATGCTATTGACGAGCTTGGTCACGAGGACGCTGTTGTACATGGGATCGGGCAAAATTTCTCTTTTGGGAACATTACCTCTTCTGGGCACTTTGCTTCCCTCCTTCTTATAATATAGAAATCATAGGTACTCGCGGACGGGGCTTTCTCCCCGCCGTGTTCCGGCCTGCCAAAGAGGTGACTTTATTTGATAAGACCTTTTGGCAAAGCTCTACTTTCATGCAGACCTTACTTCTGCTTCGGGCGCTTCGCGCCGTACTTGGAACGGGCCTGCATACGGCCCTGCACGCCCTGAGCGTCCAAAGTGCCGCGAATGATGTGGTAACGCACACCGGGGAGGTCCTTGACACGGCCGCCGCGGATCATGACCACAGAGTGCTCCTGCAGAGAATGACCGACGCCGGGGATGTAAGCGGTGACCTCGTAGCCGTTGGTAAGACGCACACGGGCGATCTTACGGAGAGCGGAGTTCGGCTTCTTGGGGGTAGCCGTTCTCACAGCGGTGCAGACGCCGCGCTTCTGAGGAGAAGGAAGGTTGGTTTCCTTGTTCTTCAGCGTGTTGAGGCTGTACTGCATGGCGGGAGAATTGGACTTGTAGGTGGCCTGCTCTCTGCCCTTGCGGACCAGCTGATTAAAAGTAGGCATTCAAAAGTTCTCCTTTCTGAAAAATTGCGAGCCAAGGGCTCAATTTATTTTTTACAGGATATCGGTAAAATATCCCGAAAAAACCGCTTTTATCCGTTGAGGATCGTCACGACCGCGGCGCCGACGGAAATACCGCCCGCCGCGCCGAGCTGCGCCATCGTAAAAGCCCGCTCCACTGGAACCGGCCCGCAGGCCGCCTCGACCCGTCCGGTCACGGCCGGGTTCGCGTCGCAGGCAAGGAAGACCTTCCCTGCCCGTCCCTCGCGCAGCGCGCGGAGCGATTGCTTCACGCCGACGACCTTTTGGGCGGTGCTGAGCTCTTCTAACACGGCGCGCCCTCCTCACGGTACAACAAAATCCGCGAAACAGTCTCGCGCAAGGTAGAATTATAGCATAGCCGCTCCTCTCCGTCAAGCGATTTTTGCCCATCGGGAGCCAAAATTTTCTCTGAAATGTACGATTTTTGCATTTTCTTTTCAGCACTAATGTATAAAGAAAGAGCCGATCGGATTGGTCGGCTCTCCTTTTGCGGTATTTAATCAAAGCTCTTCCGGGCTTTCGCTCGCCTCGGTGGAGGCGGCCTCCGAGACCGGCTCCGCGGCTTCGCCGTCATACGGCCCCGTCATCGGCTCCTCCTCGACCGACTTTTCACGGTCAGGGACGATCTCCTCGGCGAACTCACGGTAAGCGGTCAGGCCCGCGCCGGCGGGGATGAGCTTACCGATGATAACGTTCTCCTTGAGGCCGAGCAGGTGATCGACCTTGCCCTTGATGGCAGCCTCGGTGAGCACCTTGGTCGTCTCCTGAAAGGACGCGGCGGAGAGGAAGGAGTCCGTGGCAAGGGACGCCTTGGTGATGCCCATGAGCAGCTGCGTGGCCTCGGCCTCGTGCAGCGGCTCGCCCGTTTCGGCGTTGACCTCGCCCGCGGCATTGCGCGCGCGGATCGCTTCGTTGGCGTCCATCAGCTCGAGCACATCGACCATCGCGCCGCTGAGCAGCTCGGTATCGCCGGAGTCCTCGACGCGCACCTTGCGCATCATCTGGCGGACGATAACCTCGATATGCTTATCGTTGATGTCAACGCCCTGCTGACGGTAGACCTTCAAAA
>CAVKBJ010000021.1:0-2350 GCA_963654505.1 Lachnospiraceae bacterium | reverse complement strand
CCATATCTATCAGAAAAAGCCCAGCTCCAGCCGGACTTTTTCGACAGACTGAGCAGTCACTCTGACGAGTGACTGCTTTCCCAAAATTTGCCGCTTAGCCGCTTATTTCTTTTCCTTATTGTCCACAACGCTCTTGAGCAGGGCGGTGAAGCCGTTCATGCTCATCGCGCCGAGGTCGCCGTCCGCGCGGTGGCGCGGGGAAACGGTGCCGTTTTCCATGTCGCGGTCGCCGACGACGAGCATATAGGGGATCTTTTCGAGCTGCGCGTCGCGGATCTTGCGGCCGATCTTCTCGTTGCGGTAGTCCACGGTGACGCGGTAGCCCAGATCTTCGAGCTTCTTCGCCTGCCCGGCGCAGTAGTCCGCCGCGCGGTCGGTCACGGGCAGGAAGCGCACCTGCTCGGGCGCCATCCACGTCGGCAGCGCGCCGGCGTACTCCTCGATGAGGTAGGCGAGCGTGCGCTCGTAGCAGCCGAGCGACGTGCGGTGGATGATATACGGCAGGGCCTTCTCGCCGTTCTCATCGACGTAGTACATCCCGAAGCGCTCGGCGAGGAGCATATCGATCTGAATGGTGACGAGGGTATCCTCCTTGCCATAGACGTTCTTATACTGAATGTCGAGCTTGGGGCCGTAAAACGCGGCCTCGTCGATGCCGATGGTGTAGTCCACATTGAGGTCCTTGAGGATGCGCTCCATCGCGCTCTGGGCGTGCTCCCACTGCTCCGCCGTGCCCTCGTACTTGTTGTTGGGGTTGGCGGGATCCCACTGGGAGAATCGGAAGGTGCACTTGTCGAGCAGGCCAACGGTGCCAAGGCAGTATTTGGCGAGGTCAAGGCAGCCCTTGAACTCCTCCTCCAGCTGGTCGGGGCGCAGGACGAGATGGCCCTCGGAGATGGTGAACTGGCGCACGCGGATCAGGCCGTGCATCTCGCCGGAGTCCTCGTTGCGGAAGAGCGTGGAGGTCTCGCCGAGACGCATGGGCAGGTCGCGATAGCTGCGGCCGCGGTTGAGGTAGACCTGATACTGAAACGGGCAGGTCATCGGGCGGAGCGCAAAGCACTCCTTCGTCTCGTCATAGGGATCGCCGAGAATGAACATCCCGTCGAGGTAGTGATCCCAGTGGCCGGAGATCTTGTAAAGGTCGCGCTTTGCCATCAGCGGCGTCTTGGTGAGCAGATAGCCGCGCTTCTGCTCGGTGTCCTCCACCCAGCGCTGGAGCACCTGCACCACGCGCGCGCCCTTGGGCAGCAGCACGGGCAGACCCTGGCCGATGCAGTCCACAGTGGTGAAGTATTCCAGCTCGCGGCCGAGCTTGTTGTGGTCGCGCTTGACGGCCTCCTCGCGTTCCTTGAGGTAGGCATCCAGCTCCTCCTTCTTCGGGAAGGCGACGCCGTAGATGCGCTGGAGCGTCTCGCGGTTCGAGTCGCCGCGCCAGTAGGCGGCGTTGCAGGCGGTCAGCTTGATGCCGCTGCCCTTGATGCGGCCGGTGGAGTCGAGGTGCGGGCCGGCGCAGAGGTCGGTAAACTCGCCCTGCTTATAGAAGCTGATGACCGCGTCGGCGGGCAGATCGTTGATCAGCTCGACCTTGAACGGCTCCTCCTTCTCCTCCATGAGCTTGACCGCCTCGGCGCGCGGCAGCACAAAGCGCTCGAGCTTGAGCTTTTCCTTGCAGATCTTGCGCATCTCAGCTTCGATCTGCTCCAAATTCTCCGGCGTGAAGGAGAACGGCGCGAGCATATCGTAGTAAAAGCCGTTGTCGATGCTCGGGCCGATGGCGAGCTTCACCTCCGGCCACAGGCGCTTGACGGCCTGCGCCAGCACGTGGGAGCAGGTGTGCCAATAGGTCTTGCGGTACTCGGGATTTTCAAAGCTGAACTGATTTTCTTCGCTGAGCTTGACTTCTTCGGACATTTCATATTCCTCCATTTTTTCTGAGGGTGCAAAAAAGCTCCACCCCCGACCTGTATCAGGGGTGAAGCATTCAATACTCCACGGTCCCACCCTGCTTGCGCGTAAAGCGCCGCTTGTGTCCGCTGTAACGGGCGAACCCGTCCCGCTCATCGCGGGCCGCTCGGGAGTGGTACGGCCGCCGCTCACGCGGAACGCTTACACCAAAATGCGTCCCTCTCTGTGCGCTGCACTGCGGTTTCTTCTCCGTCCATGCTTTTTTGATGGACGATAGTATACGCTTGCTCGGCGGGTTTGTCAAGGGGTGTCGACGGAGGAAACGAAAAAGAGCCGGTCAAAACCGGCTCTTTTTGTAATATTCTGTCGAAAAATTACTTGCTGTAATCATAGAAGCCCTTGCCGGACTTCTTGCCGAGCTGGCCGCCGCGCACCATCTTCT
>CAVKBJ010000020.1:0-23007 GCA_963654505.1 Lachnospiraceae bacterium | reverse complement strand
CGAGGGTAGGAGAAACAGTCCCCACCCTCGTTTCTCTCTTAACTTAATGACATTGGGACGCACGTGCGTCCCTCTTTGATATTTGCTCTTAGAGCATTTTCACCGTGTACCAAACGGCCAGCGCGAACAGCAACGCCGCCGCACCCCAGATCACGTAGTACGCAAGTCCCGCAAACAGCGACGCCGCAATGGCGGCAACGCACAGGCCGAGCACCGCGTAGGTGAGCGCGTAGTTGCTCTTGGCGGGGAAGATGACGAACTCCTTATACGTTCCGTCATGCTGCTGCAACACCGAGGTCAGCACGAGCAGCGCGGCGACGAGCACAAGCGCGCCCCAGCAGAGGATCTGCACCAGCGCGGACATGGAGGCGCTGCCGTGGTTGAGCAGCACGGCGGCGGCAATCGTCAGCGTCAGCGCGGCGGTCTGTACGGCAAACTCGCGCTGGTAGAGCAGGAATACCACGCTCAGCAGCATCAGCACGGGCACAAGGATACACATGGCCGTTGTGCCGGCGGGATAGATCTTCCGCATGATATACGAGGAAACGGCGAAGAATGCGCCGAGCCAAAGCAGCCAGCTGCCGAGGCACGCGAAGCGTGTCCACTTTTTGCGCATGACGGTGAGCACGACGCCCGCGCCAAACGCAGCCGCGCCGATAATGGCCATCACCTCAAGATAGCTTGCGATCGCCACGACCTGCTCGAGCGTTCCCTTGACGAAATACTGATCGATGAGCAGAAGATAAAACTCTGCGATGAAGCCGGCGGTGAAAAGCGCGAGGGCGCTGTTCAGGCTGCGGTTATTTTTGGCGACGCGCGCTTCGCGCTTCGGATCGTTCTTTTTTGCTGCCATCTATTATGACCTCCGAAGGGATTTTTTCGTTCCTGTGGGGCTGCATACAGACCCGCAGATAGATATAATAGCAGAAATGTCCGCGATTTGCAAGGCAATTTTCGCGCTCCGATGACATTTCTGTCCGCTGACCGAAAAAATTGCTGGGCAATCGGCGCAAATACAGCTTGACAAATACAACATTTAGATGATGTGACCAAATTTAAGCCATAGATATTGTATCTCTTTTAGTTGGGCAATTTTTGCAGGGGGCTTGCAATAGGGACACGGCTTTGCTATACTTAGAGAGCACTCTAACGCAACACCACAATATATAGTATTGAGATCGATCAATCGTTGATATAAATAGATAATATTAGATAATAAGGAAAGGAAGTTGTCGGTCATGAGGGTCATCAAGAGAAACGGCGCGGAGGTCGAGTTCGACATCATCAAGATCATCGCCGCCGTCACCAAGGCAAACGGCGCCACAGAGGAGGATGCCCGCATGACGCCCGTCCAGATCCAGCGCATCGCTGAGAGCGTTGAGCTGGCCTGTCAGGGGCTCGGCCGCGCGCCCACGGTCGAGGAGATTCAGGACTTCGTCGAGCATCAGATCATGGCTCACGGCGCGTTCGAGGTCGCCAAGCAATACATCACCTACCGCTACACCCGCTCGCTCGTGCGCAGGAGCAACACGACGGACGACAAGATCCTCTCCCTCATCGAGTGCAACAATGAGGAGGCCAAGCAGGAAAACTCCAACAAGAACCCAGTCGTCAACTCCACGCAGCGCGACTATATGGCCGGCGAGGTCAGCCGCGACCTCACGAACCGCATCCTTCTGCCCGAGGACGTCGTCAAGGCGCATGAGGAGGGCATCATCCACTTCCACGACACGGACTATTACGCCCAGCATATGCACAACTGCGACCTTGTCAATTTGGAGGATATGCTCCAGAACGGCACGGTCATCACCGGCACGCTCATCGAGCGCCCGCACTCTTTTGCCACCGCCTGCAACATCGCCACGCAGATCGTCGCGCAGGTCGCGAGCAATCAGTACGGCGGACAGAGCATCTCGCTCACGCACCTTGCGCCTTTCGTGGACGTTTCCCGACGGAAGCTGCGCAGGACGGTCGAGGAGGAGATGGAGCTTGCCGGTGTGGACGTTTCGCCCGAGAAGATCAGCGAGATCACGGAAAAGCGCCTGCGCGAGGAGATCCGCCGCGGTGTGCAGACCATTCAGTATCAGGTCGTGACGCTGCTCACCACGAACGGACAGGCCCCGTTCATCACCGTGTTCATGTACCTCAACGAGGCCCGCAGCGAGCAGGAAAAGAAAGACCTTGCCCTCATCATTGAGGAAATGCTGCTCCAACGCTACGAGGGCGTGAAGAACGAACAGGGCGTGTGGGTCACGCCCGCGTTCCCCAAGCTCATCTACACGCTTGAAGAAGATAACATCCACGAGGACTCGCCCTACTATTATCTCACAAAGCTTGCCGCGAAATGCACGGCGCGGCGCATGGTGCCCGATTACATCAGCGAAAAGAAAATGCTTGAGCTCAAGGGCGATGTGTACCCCTGCATGGGCTGCCGCAGCTTTCTGACGCCCGACCGCTTCACCGACGCGGGCGTGGGCAACATCGCCAACGCCGGCAACTACGAGCCGGGCAGGCACAAGTATTACGGCCGCTTCAATCAGGGCGTCGTGACCATCAACCTGCCCGACGTGGCGCTTTCCTCCGGCGGTAACATCGAAAAATTCTGGTCGATCTTTGAAGAACGGCTGGAGCTGTGCCACCGCGCGCTCCGCTGCCGCCACGACCGGCTGAAGGGTACGCTGTCCGATGCCGCGCCGATCCTCTGGCAGTACGGTGCCTGCGCCCGCCTGAAAAAGGGCGAGCCAATCGACAGGCTCCTTTACGACGGATACTCCACCATCTCCCTCGGCTACGCGGGACTTTACGAATGCGTGAAGTACATGACCGGTAAGAGCCACACCGACCCCTCCGCCACGCCGTTCGCCCTGTCGATCATGCAGAAGATGAACGACAAGTGTAAAGAGTGGAAGACTGCCGAGAACATCGACTATTCCCTCTACGGCACGCCGCTTGAGTCCACGACCTACAAGTTCGCCAAGTGCCTGCAAAAGCGTTTCGGCATCATTGAGGGCGTGACTGACAAGGGCTACATCACAAACAGCTACCACGTCCACGTCACCGAGCACATCGACGCTTTCACCAAGCTTAAGTTCGAGGCGCAGTTCCAGCATCTCTCTCCCGGCGGCGCGATCAGCTACGTCGAGGTTCCCAATATGCAGGACAATCTCGAAGCAGTTTTGCAGGTAATAAAGTTCATCTACGACAACATCATCTACGCCGAGCTGAACACCAAGTCCGACTACTGCCAGGTCTGCGGCTGGGATGGCGAGATCGAGATTGTCGAGGACGGCGGCAAGCTCATTTGGCGCTGTCCAAAGTGCGGAAATACGGATCAGGACAAGATGAACGTCGCCCGCCGCACCTGCGGCTACATCGGCACACAATTCTGGAATCAGGGCCGCACACAGGAAATCAAGGAGCGTGTGCTGCACCTGTGACTCTTTATATAACCGGAAAAATTTTTTCCGAGGAAAAAGCCCAAAATGCACATAACCGGAACAGCGCAGGCCCGAAAGGGCCTGTGCTGTTGTATCGTAAGACGTTACACACGAAGGACGAAATGGTTCTTATGAAAGTCCAGCAGTCCCTCGGCGCGCATTTTGCCAAGCTCGAGCGACAGGCCGCTGCGCTCCACCGCGAGATAATCCGCGAGCTGCTGGCGGGAGAAGGGAACGTCGAACTCATAGCGCCCAAGGCGCTGCGCCTCGGCGGAAAGATAGGACATCAGCTTGGCGCGCGTGCTGCGCTGGCCCATGTGCGTGAGCTTTTCGCTCAAGCGCAGATTTTTCTCGGCAAGCTCGCCGAGCAGATTGCGGATGATCCGGCTGTGGTGCGAACAGGCGGACGAGCACACGTTCAGCACGCGCCCGACGTTCAAAAGCATCACCGTGACGGGCGTTTCCGCGACCACGCTTGCGCTGAGCACTGAGCCGGGCGCACAGGCGTAGGCGGCGGCAAAGGTATGTCCCGGCCCCGACTTGGAGAGAATATTGCGGTTGCCCCAGATATCCTCCTGAATGACCAGAACGCTCCCCGAGAGCACGAGACCGATGGACTCCGCCGTGTCGCCAGCGCGCAGCAGGAAGGCGTCTTTCGGGAAACTCTCTTTTTTTGCGTCGAGGCAGGTGAGCATGGCCGCAAGCTCCTCTTCGGAAATACCGGAGAAGAGAGGGGAGGAACGGATGACGGGAAAAAATTCCTGCATAATAACCTCATTTCGTTGAAAAATCAACAGACTTATTGCTCATATTGTACTATGATACAGGCAAAAATACAAGGAGGTAACCGTTATGAAAAGACGGATCATTGAGATCGACCGGGAGAAGTGCAACGGCTGCGGCGCCTGTGCCGCCGCCTGCCATGAGGGGGCTATTGCCATGGTGGACGGCAAGGCGAAGCTGATGCGCGACGACTACTGCGACGGTCTGGGCGACTGCCTGCCCGCCTGTCCCACCGGAGCGATCACCTTTGTCGAGCGCGAGGCCGCCGCTTACGATGAAGCCGCGGTGCTGGCGAACAAGCAGAAAAAGATGCAGAAAGAGGGCATGACGCTGCCCGCCGGCTGTCCGGGCAGCCGCATGAGAATGATCGAGCACGCGGAACGCGCCGCCGCGGAAACGCCCCGCGCCGAGCAGGTCAGCCGCCTGTCCCAGTGGCCGGTGCAGATTAAGCTCGTACCGGTGAACGCGCCGTACTTCGACGGGGCGAAGCTGCTCATCGCCGCCGACTGCACGGCCTACGCCTACGCCGCCTTCCACGAGCGGTTCATCAAGGGCCACATCACGCTCGTTGGCTGCCCCAAGCTCGACAGCGTGGATTACTCCGAAAAGCTCACGGAGATCATCCGCGGCAATGACATCAGGAGCGTGACGGTCGTGCGCATGGAGGTCCCCTGCTGCGGCGGATTGGAGTACGCGGCCAAGACCGCGCTGCAAAACAGCGGAAAATTTATCCCGTGGCAGGTCGTGACCATTTCTACGGACGGCAGGATGCTGGACTGAACGAAGGGGAGAATACCGGATGGACGCTCAGATGTCCTGTTCTCAGTGCGGGCAAGCGGCGCGGCTTCGGGATGAATTGACCGGCGCGCTCATCGGTCTTGTGCGGGCGGCGGATAGCAACCCGGAGGTCAACGCGGATACCTGGCGGTTAGTGATCGAGGGCTTGTTCACCACCGCCGGCTTCGACGGGACGGCGATCCGCGCGCTGATCGACCGCGTGCGTGAGGAAAAGGCGCGGCTTGCTCCCGACTGCGCCGTCTGCCCCTCCGCGTGCGGGAGAACGGGCGACTATGACGTGAGCCTGCTCCGGAACGCGCCGGAGAATGTTCGCAGCTTAAAAACGCTCATTCTCCTCAGTCTGCGCGGTATGGCGGCCTATGCCCACCACGCGATGGTGCTCGGCTATACCGATGAGGAGGTCAACTATTTCTTCGCCAAGGCGCTCTTTGCCGTGGGCGAGGACTGGGACGCGGACGAGTTGCTGCGCGTCGCGATGGAGGTGGGCGAAAAGGACCTCAGATGCAGGGCGCTGCTCGATAGGGCCGATACCGAAGGTCGCGGCACGCCCGCGCTCTGACACCCCCGCCGCTCTCGACGTACCCTGAGCGTGGCATATTCCGCAGCAGGTGGGACTTTATCCCCGCCCGCATCGGCTGAAAGCGAAACGCCGCCCCCACGGAAGGCGTTTTTTGACGGACGGCGGTTAGAGAAATTTAACCGCCTGCGCTTTCTTAACAAAAAGACCTATTGACAAAGTGAAGGAGCGCCTGTATAATACATGACAACCTGTCATTTTACGACAGCTTGTCATAAAGGAGGAACCCATGCCGACCGATACCTTTTTCCGATTGCCGGCGGAAAAGCGCGAGCGCATTTTAGAAAGTGCGTGGAGCGAATTTACCGCCGTGCCCTACGCCGAGGCGTCTATCAACCGCATTGTGCAGGCCTCGCGCATCCCGCGCGGCAGCTTTTACCAGTATTTCGAGGATAAAAACGACCTGTTCTTTCTGCTCATCGACGAGATGCGCGACCGTTTCCTTGACCTGTTCCACGACACGCTCGAGCGCCTGAGCGGCGACATTTTCGCCATGCCGCTCGCGCTGCTTGACGAAATGGTCACGCCGCAGGGCGGCATCGCGCCGGCTTTTTCCCGCGACTTCGCGCTCATGCGGCTGAACGTCAATCTGGACGCCCAGCAGCTCTTTTTCGAGCGCGCGGCGGGGGATCTTTGCCCACAGAAGATCCTCGAGCACATCGACCCCTCGCTCCTGCGGGAGCGGGAGGACGGCTTTGTGGAGGACGTATTCACCCTGCTGGTGGAGACGCTGGCCTGCACCATCGGGCGCACGCTCCGTGCGCCGGAGAGCTTTGCGCGCGAGCGCGAGCGGATGCGTGGGCGCATTGAGATCATCAAAAACGGCAGCGCTGCCGTACCCGAAGGAGGACACCGCAAATGAAAAAAAGATGGACGGCTCTGCTGCTCGCCCTCACCATGCTCTCAGCGCTGGCAATCGGCGCGCTGGCAGACGAGCAGACCAAAGATGAAACAGCCGCAGCGGAGACCGCGCAGACCGCGCCAGACGCCGAGGGCACGCTGAGCTTTGAAAACCTCGGCGCGCGGATGCGCGCGGGGAACTACGCGATCCTCTCGCTGGAGGAGGGCGTCGCCGCCGTCGAGTGCATTGACTTCGACAAGATGTACGAGGATCTGCACGACGGCCTGAATCAGATCGCACGGATCCAATGGCAGCTGCTCCAGGCGGGACAGGGCGGCAGCTATACCTACGAATCGCTTGAGCAGCGCTACAACAGCGCGCGCGACACATTTGACGACCTCAAGGAGGGCAAGCTCCAAAAGGACTACGAGGACACCGCCCGCCAGCTTCGCGGCAGCGAGGATCAGCTCGTGGCGGTGGGAGAGTCGCTGTATGTCAATCTCCTCTCGTTGGAGGAGCAGTCCGCCGCGCTCACGCGGCAGGCCGCTGCGCTCGACCGTACGCTTGAGGAGCTGGAGCTGCGCTATCAGCTCGGGCAGATCAGCGCCATGACCCTCGAACAGACCAAAGCGGGCAGGACGCAGCTTGAGAGCGGCAAGGCGCAGCTCGACGCTGGCATCGCACAGGTGCGCCGCCAGCTCAACGCCATGATCGGCGAGGATCTGACCGCTGACCTCACGCTCGGCCCGCTCCCCGCCGTGACGGCGGAGCAGCTCGCCGCGATGGACGTGGAGAAGGACTATGAAACGTTCAAGGAGGCGAGCTACGACCTCTACGCCGCCAAGCTCACGCTCGACGACGCGGACGAGGACTACAAGGACAAGGCGCGCGACCTCGGCTACAACAGCGATAAGTACGAGTACGTTGCCGCCAGGCACCAATGGCAGGCGGCGCAGTACACCTACAATGCCGCCGTGCAGAATGCCGAGCTTTCCTTCCGCTCGCTCTACGACAGCGTGCAGAGCTATGCAAGCGCGCTCAACGCGGCGAAGGTCTCGCTCGAATGCGAGCGCAGCGACCTTGCGGCCGCGCAGCTCAAATACGAGCAGGGGACGATCTCCGAAAACGCTCTGCGCACGGCGGAGGGCGACCTCTATACTGCGCAGGACGCCGTGAACGCCGCGGAGCGCGATCTGTTCACGGCATACAATAACTATCGCTGGGCCGTGGATCACGGCCTGCTCAACGGCTGAGGAGGGCTGCATAGATGAAGAAGAAAGCAATCACCCTTGCGCTGGCGCTGGTGCTTGCGCTGGGCCTTACCGCCTGCGGGGAGGAGGAGACCGTTGCCGCGCCCGTCGGCGTCGCCGTGCAGGTGCAGACGGTTGAAGCGCAGGACATCGCGTCGGAAAACACCGTTTCCGGTCAGGTGACCGCTGGCAGCGAAACGAGCGTTTCCGTTACGGCCACAGCCAAATGCACCGCCGTTTATGTGCAGGCGGGCGACGAGGTCAAGGCGGGCGACGTGATCTGCTCGCTCGATATGGAGAGTTCGCTTGCCCAGTACCGCGCGGCGGAGATCGGCTACACGAGCGCCGTGTCGAGCTACACTGACCAGAAGGACGTGCTCGACCGTCAGGTCGCCCTGTACGAAAAGAACTGGAACGACGCCAAGGCGCTCCTTGCCATCGGCGCGGCCTCGCAGCTGGAGGTCGATCAGGCGGAGTTGCAATATCTCTCTACCAAGGCGCAGCGCGACTCCACGCTCGCCCAGCTGGAGGCAGGGATGCAGAGCGCGAAGTCGAGCTATGAGCAGCTCGCTCTCGCGATGGAGAATATCGACAGCCGCGGCAACGTCATCGCGCCGGTGGACGGTGTGCTCGCCTCGCTCACCGCGAGCGAGGGTGGCCTTGTTTCGCCGAACTACGCCGTTGCCGTCATCGACGGGGCCGAGCAGATGAAGATCACCGTCATGGTCTCCGAGGCGCTGGTGCCCAAGCTGAGCATCGGCAATGCCGTGGGCGTGAGCGTCAGCGCGGCGGACGCCGAATTTGAGGGAACGATCCGCTCGGTCGAAAAGACCGCCAATCAGGTGACGAAGCTCTACACCGTCACCGTCACGGTGCCGGCGGAGGTCGAGGGGCTGCTTTCCGGTATGTTCGCGGACGTGACCTTCCACACAGCCGTTTCCTCCGGCGCGGTCGTCGTGCCGAGCGACGCGATCCTCACGAGCAGCGATAAGCAGTATGTCTACGTTGTGGACGGCGATACGGCAAGGCGCGCCGACATCACCACGGGCCTCACCGGCAGCGGCCTGACCGAGGTGACGAGCGGCCTTGCGGCGGGCGAGCAGCTCGTCACCGTGGGCCAGCAGTACCTCTCCGACGGCGACATTGTCCGCATCGTGGAGGGATAAACTCCATGAATATTGCGAAATTCTGCATCAAGCACAAGGTCACAACGCTCCTCGCGGTCATCATGATCGCCGTGTTCGGCGTGGTCTACACCACGCAGCTCCAGATGGCGCTGCTGCCGAACATTGAATACCCCGCGGCCTACGTCTACTGCTACTACAACGGCGCCGGCCCCGAGAACATCGAGCAGCTCGTCACGCGCCCGCTCGAGTCCGCCATCATGTCGGTACCGGGCGTGGACTCCGTCACCTCGTCGAGCGCGGACAGCGTTTCGACCATTCAGATCATGTACGTCGAGGATACCGACGTGGACGTCGCGGCGACCAAGCTGCGCGAAAAGTTCGATGCGCTCAGCCTGCCCGACGGCTGCGGCACGCCCGTGATTTTGAACATCAACGTTTCCGAGCTTATGCCCAGCGCCATCATCGGTCTGCTCGGCGACGATCTCTCCGCCCTCCAGCAAACGGCGGAGAACGTGGTCGCTCCCGCGCTCGAGCGCATCGACGGCGTGGCGTCCGTCACCATCTCCGGCGGCGTGGAGCGTCAGATCACGGTCGAGCTGGACGCCCAGCGCGCCGCGGGCTACGGCCTTTCCACCACCTATGTTACGCAGATCCTTCAGGCGGAGAACCTGCTCTATCCCGCCGGCGAGGTCTATAACGGCAGTCAGAAGCTCTCGGTCACGACCGACGCACAGCTCTCCACGGTCGAGGAGGTGGCGAATGTCATTATCCCCCTCCAAACCGGCGGCACGGTGCGCCTCGGCGAGATCGCGAACGTCGCCTTCGAGACCTCTGACCGCGAAGCCATCGCCGCGATGGACGGCACGCCAGGCATTATCCTGCAAGTCAGCAAGCGATCGGGTGCGAACGAGGTCAAGACCGCCGATGCGGTGGTCGCGGCGATGGAGGAGCTGGCCGCGAAGGACGACTCCATTCACTACGCCGTTCCCTACGTCGCGAGCGAGTACATCAACGTTGCGGTGGACGCCGCCGTTGAGGGCATTATCCTCGGCGTTATCCTCGCGGCGGTCGTGGTGTGGCTGTTCCTGCGCCGCTGGGGCGCGACCATGACCATCGCCGTCTCCATGCCCGTGTGCATCCTTGCGGTGTTCGTGCTGATGTACGTCTGCGACCTGACGCTCAACATGATGAGCCTCGGCGGCATCGCGATGGGCGTCGGCATGATCGTGGATAACTCCATCATCGTGCTCGAGAATATCTACCGCTGGGCGTCTGAGGGGCACGACCGCATGACGAGCTGCGTCGAGGGCACGAAGGAGGTCACGCTCTCGCTCACCGCCTCGACCCTCACCACTGTCGCGGTCTTTCTCCCGCTGGGACTTACCGGCGGCATCGCGGGGCAGATCTTCAAGGACTTCTGCCTGACCATCGCCTTCCTCATCTTCGGCTCACTGGTCATCGCCGTGACGCTCGTGCCGCTGCTGTGCTACTTCCTGCTCGACGAGAGCAAGGTACACCTCGACGCGCTGCAAAGGGCGCAGAAGGGCTGCAGATATGCCCAGCGCTTTATGGCGTGGTACGTCAAAAGGCTCGACTACTATGTGCACCATCTCAGACGCGGCGTGTTGGTATCCGTTGCGCTGGTGGCGGTGTTCCTCGCTGCCTGCCTGAATACGAAAATGGTGCTCCTGCCCGAAATGGACGAGGGCATGGTCACCGTGAGTGTCTCCATGCCCATCGGCTCGAAGGTCGAGCAGGCGGCGGCGATGGCCGAGCGCATCGGCGCTATCGCGGAGGAGCAAATCCCCGAGCTTGAGAGCTGGTACTACACGGCCGATAGCGGTCAGAGCGCCAGTCTTGTGCTCAACCTCACCGACAAGGGTGAGCGCGACCGCAGCGCGACCGACATCGCCAACGCCATGCGCGCGGCGACGCAGGACGTCGCCGGCTGTGAGCTCACCTGCTCCGCCTACGACATGGGCGCGATGATGGGCGGCAGCGGCGTGAGCGTCAATGTCACGGGAGAGGACTATGCCACACTCCGCATGATTGCGGACGACCTCACTGCGCAGATCGCGGCGATTCCCGGTGCGGTGGACGTTTCCTCCACCGTCGCCGAGCAGGTGCCGCAGGTCAAGGTGACAGCGGACCGGCAGGCGTGCTCACAGTACGGCCTGACCGCCTACAGCGTCGCCGCGGCGGTTCGCGCGGGCCTGACAGGCACGACCGCCACCACCGTCACCGTTGACAACAAGGAGATCGACGTGGTCGTGCGCGGCGACGGCCGCGCGGAGGAGAGCCTCGACGCGCTGCGCTCCATGGCCATCTCCACGCCGGCCGGCGGCAGCGTGCCGCTCGGCAGCATCGCTGAGGTGAGCGTGGTCATGTCCCCGCAGACCATCACGCGCTACAACCAGTCCCGCCAGGTGACCATCTCCTGCGACAATGAGGACAGCGATACCAGCGCCCTCGCCCAAAGCATCCGCGCGATCTTAGCGGGCTATACCCTCCCCGGCGGCTACACCGCCGAGATCTCCGGCGGCTACACCGAAATGATGGAGAATTTCTCCGACCTCGGCCTTGCCCTCATCGTTTCCATCGGCCTTGTCTACTTCGTGCTGGCCTCGCAGTTTGAGTCCTTCGTCATGCCGGTCATCATCATGATGATCCTGCCCATCGCGTTCGCGGGCGCGCTCTTTGCCCTGCCGCTGACGGGCAAGGACCTTTCGATGATCTCGCTCGTTTCCCTCATCATGCTCGCCGGCACGGTGGTCAACGCCTCCATCGTCCTTGTGGACTACATCAGGCAGCGCCGCGAGCGCGGCGAAACGCGCGAGGAGGCCATTCTCCACGCCTGCCCGCTGCGTATCCGCCCCGTGCTGATGACCACGCTCACCACCATTCTCGCCCTCGTGCCGACGGCGCTCGGCATGACCGGCAAGATGAATGAGATGATGAGCGACATGGGCACTACCATGATCTCCGGTATGCTCGTCTCCACCGTTATCACGCTGATCTTCACGCCGGTTTACTACTGCGTCATTGACGATCTGACGCACCGCCGCGAAAAAAAGAAGCAGAAGAAAGACTCTCTGCCCGCCGCGGAGTGAAGCAAAAAGGAACCGCTTTTCGCGGTTCCTTTTTCGTTCCGTATTCCGTTATTTTTCCTCCGCGCCGTCCGCCTGCGCCGCTTTCCGGTTGACGAACATTTCCGCCGGATCGGCCCCGCGGTTTCGGATCAGCACCGCGGCGGTGAGGGCGACCATCACCAAACTCAGCGCCTGCGACACGCGCACGCGCTCGCCAAAAATCGTGAGATCAAAGAGATACAGGCTGTCGGTCCGCAGCCCCTCGATCCAAAAGCGCCCCGCGCCGTACCAGAGGAAGTAAAAGCAGATATTCTGCCCGTCGAAGCGCCGCGCCTTATCGACGACAAGGCAGAGGATCAGCAGCCCCGCGAGGTTCCACAGGCTCTCGTAGAGGAAGGTCGGGTGGACGTCGATATAGTAGCCGACGTCGATCCACAGCCGCATCCGCCACGGCAGATCGGTCATGCCGCCGAAAGCCTCGCGGTTGAAAAAATTCCCCCAGCGGCCGATGGCCTGCCCGATGAAAAAGCCAGCCGCGCAGCAATCCGCCATCGCCCAAAAGGCGAGCTTCTTTTTCCGGCAGACGAGATAGCCCGTCAGAAACGCCGCGATGATGCCGCCGTAGACGGCAAGCCCGCCGTCCCATATCCGGTAAGTCTCCGCCCAGTCGATGCTCCCGTCGGACAGGCGGAACCGGTCGAGGTAGAAGAGCACATAGTAAACCCGCGCGCCGGCGATGGCGAAGGGCATGGCCCAGAGGACCACGTCCGTCACATTGTCCTCCGTCAGGCCGTAGCGCGGCGCGCGCTTCATGCAGAACCACAGGGCGAGCAGCAGTCCCGCCGCGATGAGCACGCCGTACCAGTAAATGCCGTTGCCGAGGTCGAGCAGCTTCGGCGGGAGCGTGAAGCGCCAGTCGCCGAACAGCCCGGGAAAGCTGATGTCCGCGTTGGGATAGCTCATCGGGCGGCTCCCTCCTTTTTCGGCGTGAGGACGGACAGCGCGCTGCGCTCATCCACGACGCTCTCGCGCAAAAACGCCTCCACGTCCGCGCACGTCACTGTGTCGTAGACCTCGGGGAAGCGGAACGGATCGAAGCCGCGGAACGCGCCGTCCGCGACGGATACGGCGATGTTCTCAAAGCTGTTGAGGGCGCGCAGCGTCGAGCCGAGGCTCGCGCGGCGGATCTGCTGATAAAACGCCTCGTCCACGCCCTCGCGCGCAAGGCGCCGCGCCTCGTCCAGAATGGCGCGCACGACCTCCTCGGGCTCGTCGCTGTCGCCGCCGGCGTAGAGATAGGCGATGCCGGGGAGCTGGTCGAAGCCGCCGCCGAAGCTGCCGTTGATGAGTCCCTTGTCATAGAGCCGCTGATAGAGCGGCGAGGAGTCGCCGAGCAGAACATCGCAGGCCATGTCCGCGATGATGTCCTGCCGCATCAGCTCCTCTCCGGAGGATACCGGCGGGCACTTGAAGCCGAGCAGAAACTGCGGCATCGAAACCTCCATCGCCTCGCGGCGGCACTTCTCCGCCACCGTCAGGTCCTCCCGCCCATAGTCGCGCTCGATGGCCTCGCCGCACTCCCGCGGCAGAATTTCCTCCGCGATGGCGGCGATCCTGTCGGGCTCCACGTTTCCGACCACGCACAGCACCATGTTCGACGGGGCGTAGAACGCCTTGTGGCACTCGTAGAGCGTTTCGGGCGTGATCTCCGCGATGCTCTCCACCGTGCCGGCGATGGCCACGCGCGCGGGCGAGGAACGGTAGAGGCATTCGAGCAGGTTCGTGTACACCCTCCAGTCGGGCGTATCCTCCACCATGCGGATCTCCTGCGCGATGATGCCGCGCTCCTTGTCCACGCTCTCCTGCGTGAAGTAGGGCACGGAGACGAACGAGAGCAGGATCTTCAGATTTTCCTCAAAATGCTCGGTGCAGTCGAAGTAATACGCGGTCGTCGCGTTGGAGGTGAAGGCGTTCGGCTCTGCCCCGTTCTGACTGAGCGTCTGGAGGGCGCTGCCGTCCTCGGTGTCGAACATCTTGTGCTCCAGATAGTGCGCGATGCCAGCGGGCGTGTCCCGCCACGTGCTGTTGCGCTTGAAGCGCATATCCATGCCGCCGTAGCGCGTGGTGAAAAAGGCGTAGCGCTTGCGGTAGAGCGGCTTGGGCACGACCGCGAGCGTCAGGCCGTTCGGCAGCGTCGCGCGCAGCACCGTTTCCCCGATGCGGGGATAGCCCGTTTCATTCCACTTCATGCGCGCCCTCCTTTCCGGTGAGGAAATAGACCGTGTCGGGCCGGATGCTCCGCGCCGCCGCGGCGACGCGTTCGGGCGTCACGGCCTCGAGCTGCGCGATCAGCTCGTCCGTTCCCTCCCACAGGCCCGTCGCGGCCTGACCGAGATAGTATTCCTCCAGCCGGCCCGCGCTGTCCTCGCGCGAGCGCAGCGAGGAGAGCAGACAGCTCCGCGCGCCCTCCAGCTCCCACGGCTCGAACTCGCCGTTCTGCACGGCGGCGAGCTGCGCGTCGATCTCGCGGCGGGCGACGCCGTAATTTTTCGCCTCGATGCCGCTCGACACCGTGATGATGCCCTTCGAACGGTGATAGCTCGACGAAGCGTAGTAGCACAGCGAGAGCTTCTCGCGCACGTTCAGAAAGAGCTTGGAGTTGGAGTAGCCGCCGAAGATGAGGTTCGCCAGCAGCAGCGCGGGCGCGTCCCCGCTCGCGGCGCGGTAGCCGACGGCGAGCTTCGACTGCGTCACGTCCATCGTCTCCGCGATCTCCCGCACCGTTTCCGGCGCGTCCGCGCGCACGGCGGCGGCGGGCGGAACGATGCGCTCGCGCGGCAGGGAGGCCAGCGCGCGGTCGAGCGCGCCCTCCACGCGCGCGCTCTCCGCGCTGCCGCAGTAGAACAGCTCGACGTGCGCGGTGGAAAGCAGCTCGTTGTAGTACCGGTAGAGCGTCTGGTTCGTGAGCTTTTCCACGCCCGCGACGGTGCCGAGCCGGTCAACGCCGTAGCGCTCGCCGCGGCACATCTCCTGCAAAAGCCGCGCGTCGGCGTAGTCGCGCTTGTCGTTCAGGATGCTCTCGATGGCGTCGATGAGGTTTTCCTTCTCGCTCTCCACATAGTCCGTAAGAAAGCGTCCGTTGCGCGTGAGCGGATCGAGCAGCAGCTCGCCGAGCAGGTCGGCCATCGGTTCGAGCAGCCGTTCCCCATCGGGGACGTAGGCTTCGTCGATAAAGCTGCCGACAAAGCCGAGACACTGGTTCTCTCCCTTTTTTCGCACGGTGTAGGCGACGGACGCGCCGTAAAGCCGGTCCAGCTCCGCGGCGATCGAGCGCATATCGCGGTGCGCCGTCGTGCCGCGGCGCAGCACGGCGGGCAGCAGGGCGCCCGCGGCGGCGGTCTCCTCACAAAGCGGCGTGATGAGCTGCACGCCCAGTACGCCGGTCTTGAATTTCGCGGCGGGAACGCTTGTCAGATACACGCCCTCCGCCAGCTTCCTTCGCAAAGGCTCCATAAAAGCGGCTCCTTTTCCATTTTAGTTGTCGTTAGCATAGCACGAAACTGTGAACATTACCACCTCTTTTCACAAAATCTTTCCCATTCGCCGCTTTTCCCGCGAATAAGCCTTGACTTTTCTGCTAAACTCGTGTAAACTGATTCCTGTTGTAAAGCGTTATAACTTTACACGGAATACTCGAAGGAGGATTCCCCGTGAAAAATCAGACCTTTCGCATGACGATGCTCTTTGACTTCTACGGCGAACTCCTCACCGAGCGGCAGAAGGAATTTTACGAGCTTTACTATGACGAGGACCTTTCCCTCTCCGAGATCGCCGAGAACTACGGCATCTCCCGCCAGGGCGTGCGCGACGTGATCGTCCGCGCCGAGGCGTACATGACCGATATTGAGGATAAGACCGGCCTTGTCAGGCGCTTTATGCAGCGCACGCCCCACCTCGAGCGCATCGAGGCGGCGGCGGGTGAGCTCAAGACGATCAACGCCCGCCGGTATGAGGATTCCCGCGTCGACGAACTCGTGACCGCGATCGAAGCAGAGACCGCGGCACTCAAGGAGTAAGAAGGAGCGTTTCATGGCATTTGAGGGCCTGAGCGAAAAGCTCAACAGCGTATTCAAGGGCCTGCGCGGCAAGGGCCGCCTGACCGAGGAGGACATCAGGCTCGCCATGCGCGAGGTGCGCATGGCGCTGCTTGAGGCGGACGTGAGCTACAAGGTCGTCAAGGACTTTGTGGCGAAGGTATCCGAGCGCGCCGTCGGCGCCGAGGTGCTCGACAGCCTCACCCCCGCCCAGCAGGTCATCAAGATCGTCAACGAGGAGCTGACCGCGCTCATGGGCGGCGCGAACGCCCGCCTGACCTACGCGAACACCCCGCCGACGGTCGTGATGATGGTCGGCCTTCAGGGCGCGGGCAAAACGACGAACGTCGCCAAGCTCGCCGGCCTCCTGCGCCGGCAGGGCAAGCGCCCGCTGCTCGTCGCCTGCGACGTGTACCGTCCCGCGGCCATCACCCAGTTGCAGGTCGTCGGCGGCCAGCTCGGCCTGCCCGTTTTTGAGATGGGGCAGATCGACCCCGTCACCATCGCGTCCGAAGCCGTGAAGTACGCGAAGGACCACGGCAACGACATTGTCTTTCTCGATACCGCCGGTCGCCTGCACATCGACGAGCAGCTCATGGACGAGCTCAAGCGCGTCAAGGCGGCGGTCAGGCCGAACGAAATTCTGCTGGTCGTGGACGCCATGACCGGTCAGGACGCCGTGAACGCCGCCACCGCGTTTGACGAAGCCCTCGGCATCGACGGCGTGGTGCTCACCAAGCTCGACGGCGACGCCCGCGGCGGCGCGGCGCTCTCCATCCGCGCGGCGACCGGCAAGCCCATCAAGTACATCGGCACGGGCGAAAAGCTCGACATGATCGAGCCGTTCCACCCCGACCGCATGGCCTCCCGCATCCTCGGCATGGGCGACGTGTTGAGCCTCATCGAAAAGGCCGAGCAGCACGTCGATGAGGAAAAGGCGAAAAAGCTCGAGGAAAAGCTCAGGAAGAACCGCTTCACACTCACCGATTACTACGAGCAGCTCGTGCAGCTCAAGGGCATGGGCGACCTCAGCCAGCTCGCCGAGATGATGCCCGGCGGCCTCGGCAAGCAGCTCGCCGGCGCGGAGATCGACCCGAAAATGATGGCGCACACCGAGGCCATCATCCTCTCCATGACGCCGGAGGAGCGCGAGAACCCCAAGCTCCTCGGCGCGAGCCGCAAAAAGCGCGTCGCCGCCGGCTGCGGACTGGAGGTCGTGGACGTCAACCGCCTGCTCAAGCAGTTCGAGCTGATGCAGGACCTTGTCAAGCAGCTCACCCGCGGCAGGATGCCGAAGGAGCTCGGCGGCAAGGGCGGCATGGGCCGTCTGCACGGCTTCGGCCGCAAGAAGCGCTTCAAGTAAGACCCGTTGATTCATGCTTTACGCATACGATCATAAATAAAAAATACATTTCAAAATTCGGAGGAAAAACATCATGGTCAAAATTCGTCTGCGCCGTATGGGCGCCAAGAAGGCTCCTTTCTACCGCGTCGTCGTCGCCGATTCCCGCTATCCCCGCGACGGTCGCTTCATCGAGGAGATCGGCACCTACAATCCCTGCGTCAGCCCCGCCGAGATCAAGATCGACGCCGAGCGCGCGCAGGAGTGGATCAAGACCGGCGCTCAGCCCACCGACACGGTCCGCGCGCTGCTCAAGAGGATCAACGCGATTTGATCCGAGGAGGGCAAAGCATGAAGGACTTGCTGCTCTACATCGCCAGAAATCTGGTCGAGCATCCGGATGAGGTCACGGTGACGGAGAAGCAGGGAACGGACGAGCTGACGTTGGAGCTGCACGTCGCGCCCGACGATATGGGCAAGGTGATCGGCCGTCAGGGCCGCATCGCCAAGGAGATCCGTACAGTCATCCGCTCCTATGCGCAGCGCACCGGAGAGAGGGTATCGGTCGATATTGTCGATTGACGGAACGCACCCGAAGCCGCGAGCTTTCGGGTGCGTTTTTTCGCGCCCGCGAAAAATGCAGCGCGGGGCGTTAAAAATTGCAAAAAGGTAGTGCAAAATCCAAAGGGCTGTGCTATAATGCAAAGCACTTTTACTTGCTGTTGAAGGAAAGGAGCCTTTTTTATGCGTATCGTTGTCAAGGTCGGCACCTCAACGCTGGCCTACGCCACGGGAAGAATGAACATTCAGCGCACGGAGCGCCTGTGCAAGGCGCTCAGCGACCTCAAGAACGCGGGAAACGAGATCATCCTCGTCTCCTCCGGCGCCATCGGCATGGGGGTGGGCAAGCTGAACCTGCCGGGCCGCCCCAAGGATATGCCGGGCAAGCAGGCGGCCGCCGCGGTCGGCCAGTGCGAGCTGATGTACGTCTACGACAAGCTCTTTACCGAGTATAACCATACGGTGGCGCAGGTGCTGCTCACCGGCGACGAGGTTCGGGACGAGCGGCGCAGCCGGAACGTGAAAAACACGCTCACCCGTCTGCTGGAGCTGGGCGCGCTGCCGGTCATCAACGAAAACGACACGGTGGCGACCAACGAGGTCGGCATCGAGAATACCATCGGCGAGAACGACACGCTCTCGGCGATCGTGGCGTCGGTGCTCTCCGCCGACCTGCTGGTCCTGCTCTCGGACATCGACGGTCTGTACGACGGCGACCCGCACAAAAATCCCGACGCAAAGCTCATCCCCACCGTCGAGGCCATCGACGAGAGCATCATCGCCCTCGGCGGCGGCAGCGGCTCGGGCCTCGGCACGGGCGGCATGGCCACCAAGCTCTCCGCCGCGCAGATTGCCACCGCCGCGGGCTGTGAAATGATCATCGCCAACGGTGAAAAGCCGGAGCTGCTCTACGACATCGCCGCGGGCAGGCCGGTCGGCACCCGCTTTCTGGTCAGGAGGTGAGGGATATGACGACGTTCGAACTGCTAAAAAAAACCCGCGCGGCGATGAGCGGCATCGCCACCGCCAATGCGGAGAAAAAGAACGCGCTGCTCCTCGCGATGGCGGACAGTCTGGAGGCGCACCGCGCGGACATTCTCGCCGCGAACGCGGAGGACATGGACGCCGCGCGCGGCCATATCAGCGAGGTCATGCTCGACCGGCTGAAGCTTGACGGGAAACGCATCGCCGGTATGGCGGACGGCATCCGCGACACGGTAAAGCTCCCCGACCATACGGGCCGCGTGCTCAATGAGGTCGTGCGCCCGAACGGCATCGTCATCGACAAGGTGCAGGTGCCGCTGGGCCTTGTCGCCATCATCTATGAGAGCCGCCCGAACGTCACCTCCGACGCCGCGGCGCTCGCCATCAAGAGCGGCAATGTCTGTATGCTCCGCAGCGGAAAGGAAGCCTTCCGCAGCGCCCGCGCCATCGTCGCCGCGCTCAAGGAGGGCATCGAAAGGGCCGGCGGCGACCCCGACATCGTGAACATCGTCGAGGACACGAGCCACGCCTCCGCGCAGGAGCTGATGACCGCCAACGGCCTTGTCGATCTGCTGATCCCGCGCGGCGGCGCGGGACTGATCCGCGCCTGTGTGGAGAACGCCACCGTTCCCTGCATCGAGACGGGGACCGGCATCTGCCACGTGTACGTGGATAAAAAATCTGACCCTATCAAAGCGGTCAAAATCATCGTAAACGCTAAGACCAGTCGGCCCTCCGTCTGCAACGCGGAGGAGGTCTGTCTTGTCCACCGCGACGTCGCGGCGAGCTTCCTGCCGACGCTCAGGAACGCGCTCGTGGACGAGCGCAGGGCGGCGGGGCTCGTCCCCGTCGAGCTTCGGCTCGACCCCGCGGCGGCGGAGATCATCGACGGCACTCCCGCCGGTGCGCGCGATTTCGACACCGAATTTCTTGACTACGTTCTCGCCGTCGGCGTGGTGGACAGCCTTGACGAGGCCATCGCGCACATCGCCGCGCACTCCACCCACCACAGCGACTGCATCGTGACGGAGGACGAGGCCGCGGCGAAGAAATTCACCGAGCTGGTGGACAGCGCGGCGGTCTACGTCAACGTTTCCACGCGCTTTACCGACGGCGGCGAGTTCGGCCTCGGCTGCGAGATGGGCATCTCCACGCAGAAGCTCCACGCCCGCGGCCCGATGGGGCTTGACGAGCTGTGTACCTACAAATACATCATTCGCGGCGACGGGCAGACCCGTTAAGGAGGGACGCTTTATGGCAAGGTATGAGGCCGGCTTTATCGGCGCCGGCAATATGGGCGGCGCGCTCACGCTCGCCGCGGCGAAAAAGGCCGGCGGCGAACGGATCGCCGTTTCCTGCTCCACGGCGGAGCGCTCCGCCGAGGCTGCGCGGCGGCTCGGCTGCACGGCGGAAACGCCGCGGAAGATCCTCGCGGACAGCCGATTCGTCTTTCTCGGCGTCAAGCCGCAGATGATCGTCGGCGTGGTCGAGAGTTTGAGGGCAGATATTCTCGCCTCGGAGGGCGTTTTCGTTTCCATGCTCGCGGGCGTGAGTCTGGAAAAGCTCGCGCTGCTGCTCGGCGCGGATAAGAAGATCATCCGCATCATGCCCAACACGCCCTGCGCCGTGGGGAAAGGGCTGATCCTTTACGCGGCGAACGGCCGCGTGAGCGAGGACGAGCTCTGCGCCTTCCGCGAGCTGATGACCCACGCCGGCGCGCTCGACGAGCTCGGCGAGCATTTGATCGACGCGGCCAGCGCCGTGTCCGGCTGCGGCCCGGCCTACGCCTACCTCTTTATCGAGGCGCTCGCGGACGGTGGCGTGAAGAACGGCCTGCCCCGCGCCAAGGCGCAGCGCTACGCCGCGCAGATGCTCCTCGGCAGCGCGGAGATGGTCCTGCGCGGCGGAAAGCACCCCGGCGCGCTCAAGGACGAGGTGTGCAGCCCCGGCGGCAGCACCATCGCGGGCGTCGCCGCGCTGGAGGCGAGGGGCTTCCGCGCCGCCTGCATCGAGGCGGTGGACGCCGCCGTGGAAAAGACAAAGCGGCTCGGATAAGAGAAGAAAAGCGCGGCGGCCGCCGCGCTTTTTCGACAGATGGAAAGAAATTTACCGCTCCTTTGGCGCAAGCATCGCAAGCAGCAGCCACAGGTAGACGCCCGTGATGCAGCAGGAGACGGAGAAGAACGCCATCGCCGCGTAGCACAGGAGGGCCGTGCCAGTGACCGCGTGGAGATCGCTCTCCGCGCACCGGTACGAGCGCAAAAGCGCGAGCGCGGGCAGCGCGAGGAACGCGAGCAGCGTCAGCGCGCCCTGATCGACGAGGATGCCGAGGTATTCGTTGTGCGCGCTCGTGACGGCGAAGTAAATGGTCTCGCCATCGCGGAGCCAGTAGAACGGCGGGACGCCGCGCAGGTACAGCGTTCCGCAGCCGCCGCCGAGCAGAGGCCGCTCCGCGATGAGAGGCAGGAGGGAGCGCCAGATGAGCAGCCGCGACGAGCCGAAGGTCAGATCGACCTCGCCGTGCAGCAGCCTGTGCAGCTCGGAGAGCGTGCCGCCGCCGGGATAGAACCATACGAAGGCGAGCGCCGCCGCGGCGAGCAGGAGCGTCAGCGCCCACATCAGCTTTCTCCTGCGCGGGAAGAGCAGCGGCAGGCTCAGCGCCGCCGTGACCGCGAGGCCGAGCAGCGCCGCGGCGACCTGAAGCCGCCAAAGCGTCCACACCGTCAGCGCGAGCGGAGCGAGCAGCCACCTTGACCATCCGCGCGCGCGCGCCGCCGCCATCGCCGCGGCGCAGAGGGCGAGGAGAAAGGCGGTGAAGCCGATGTTGCCGGCGGTGCCGGCGTAGAAGCCGGAATAGGCGGCGTCGCCGTCGAAGTAGTTCAGTCCGGCGGGGTAAAGCCAAAAGGGGTTCCGGCCCGTGAGCTGGACGAGCACGAGCGCATCGCACAGCGCGGCGGCGGCCGACGCGGCATAGAGCAGGCGGCGGTCGGGGCGGAGATGGCGCGAAAGGAGCAGAAAGACGGCGACGTAGAGCGCGGCGGTCAGCAGACCGTCCCGCCGCGTGCCGCCGAGCAGCACCGCCGTTCCGTAGGGCGAGAGCGCCGCGCCGAGCGCGGTGAGGGCGAGATAGGCGAGCGCGGCGAGGCACATCGGCTCGCGGAGGCGAAAGCTTCTCCACGCGCCGAGGGCGGTCATGGCGAGGGCGTAGGCGAGCGAGAGGATCAGAAAAAGGTGGTATTTGCCCTCCATCATGCGCTCGTAGCCGCCGAGGGGAAGAAAGAGGGCGTAGACCGTCAGCAGGGCAAGAGCGTAGAGATAAGAGATGCGGCTGCACAGCGGCATGGCGGCTGTCCCTCCTTCAAAAATTTTCTTTCAGTATAAAATTTCGGGAACTTTTTGTCAAATTTTTGCGTCTTACAAGGTAAACGCTTGACATAACACGGTCGGGTTCGGTACAATACAGGATAAGAGAGAACGCAAGGAGGGCTTTTCCATGGAAGGTCGTCGTATCAATCACAGCGCGCCGAAGCGCAATCCGCTGTACGTGATGTTTCTGTGTCTGGTCGCGGCGGTGTTCGTGCTGCTGATCGTAGTGATCGTGCTGGGCGCGAAGCTCGGAACGGCGCAGAAGGCGGCAAAGACCGCCGAGACGCAGACGGAGGAGCTGCAAACGCAGGTCGAGAAATTGCAGGAGCAGGTCAAAACGCTGGAGGAGGAAAAAGCGGAGCTTGAAGCCGAACAGGACGAAAAGCCCGACGGCGAGGACACGCCCGCGGCCGATCCGACCGAAAGCAAGGCGTCGAGCACGAGCGCGAGCAGCAGCTCAAGCAGCAAAAAAGTCGGCTGGCTGGATCTCACGGGGCACAGCGAGGTTTCGGTGCTGCCTGAGAAGGTGTTCGACAAGTACGCGACCTATTATACCACCGCGGGCGTGAACCTGCGCAGCGGCCCGGGCACGAGCTACGGCAAGGTTCAGCTCGTGAATATGGGCACGAAGGTCAAGGCTGCGGCGAAGGACGGCAACTGGACCTTCGTTTCCGTCGGCAGCAAGTTCGGCTGGATCCGCTCGGACTATCTTTCCACCACGCCGAAGGCCGAGGGGTCGTCGGGGAGTCTGCTGCAGG
>CAVKBJ010000019.1:0-4337 GCA_963654505.1 Lachnospiraceae bacterium | reverse complement strand
GGTGGTGGAGACCTTGTACTCATAGCCCTCGGTGGAGAAGGTCACGTCATACACGCCCGGCGTGATGGTCTCGGGGTCGAAGTCATACTTCACGTCGGTGATCTCGACCTGCTCGCCATCCTCAAGGGACCACGCGGACGCGCTGGCCCATGTCTCCAGATCGGTGTCAAGCGCGATGCTCTCCTGAATGTCCTCGACCTTCTTGAAGAAGTTCATCGCGTAGATCTCCTCCTGATAGACCTTGCTCTCCACGCGGTTTTCCGCCATGACCGCGGCCTTGACCGTGATGGACGTTCCCGCGGCGGTGGAGAAAGTGACGGAGTAGCTGCCGACCTCGGGCTTGATGTCGTACTCGACGTTCTTGATGGAAACGGCCTCCTCGGTCTCCACGTCCCACGCCTCGGCCGAGGCGAGGGCGACGACCTTGGCGTCGTCCAGCTCGCCGACGTCCTCCACGTCAAGCAGGAAGGCGCTGGCGCTGATCTTCTCGCCCGCCTCGGCGTTGACCACGGGGCGGTCCTGCGAGACCTGCATCTTGACCGTGATGGTCGTGCCAACGCGCGTTTCAACCACGGTGTCATAGTGCATCCCCTTGAAAAGCTGCGACTTCACCACGCCCTTGAGCATACCCTCGGCGCGGGGCACGATGTCGAGGTGCTCGGGACGGATGACTACGTCCACCTTTTCATTTTTGCTGAAGCCGCGGGCGCGGCAGGGAAACTTCTTGTCCTCAAAGACCACGAGGTCGTCGCCCTGCATAATGCCGTCGATGATGTTCGTCTCACCGATGAAGTTGGCGACGAACTCGTTGACCGGATAGCGGTAGATCTCCGTCGGCGTACCGATCTGCTGGATCTCGCCGGCGTTCATCACCACGATCTTGTCGGACATAGTCAGCGCCTCCTCCTGATCGTGGGTGACGAAGATGAAGGTGATGCCGACCTCCTGCTGAATGTACTTGAGCTCCTGCTGCATCTCCTTGCGGAGCTTGAGGTCGAGCGCGCCGAGCGGCTCGTCGAGCAGCAGCACGCTCGGCTCGTTGACGAGCGCGCGGGCGATGGCGATGCGTTGCTGCTGGCCGCCGGAAAGCTCGGTCACGTTGCGGTCGGCGTAATCCTCCAGACTCACGAGGCGCAGCATACGGCGCACCTTCTGCTCGATCACGTCCTTCGGCTCTTTCTTGATGGCAAGCCCGAAGGCGATGTTGTCGTAGACGTTCATGTGCGGGAAAAGCGCGTACTTCTGAAACACGGTGTTGATCTCGCGCTTGTAGGGCGGGACGTTCACAATGTCCTCGCCGTCGATGAGTACCTTGCCCTCGGTGGGCTGCAAAAAGCCGCCGAGGATGCGCAGCAGCGTCGTCTTGCCGCAGCCGGAGGGGCCGAGGAGCGTGACGAACTCGTTTTCATAAATGTCAAGGCTGACGCCCTTGAGGACGACCTGCCCGTCCTCAAAGCTCTTGACGATATTTTTGAATTGAATCAGTTTTTTCTGTTCGGGCATGGTTCCAATATCCTTTCCGTAAAAAAAAGTCAGAACAGGGGAGGGGTCGAGACCCACAGCACGCGCGCGGTGGTCCTGCGCGTGTTTTTGAGCAGATGGAAGCTGCGCCCGTGGAGATAAAAGGTTTCTCCGCAGCGGAGCGTCTGCTCCTCGCCGTCGCAGACCAGCACGATGCCGCCCTCGACGACGTAGCCGAATTCCTCTCCGTCATGCGGCTCGACCGTAAAGCTCTCGCCGCCGGCGGGCAGCTCGAGCAGTATCGGCTCCATGCGGTTTCTCTGCGTGTTGGGAACGATCCAGTTCACCGTGCATTCCTCGCGCTCATCGACGAAGAAATCGTCGGCGCGAAAGACGAACTGCTCGTTCTTATCCTCCTGAAAGAACTCGGCAAGGTTCGTGCCGAGCGCCTCAAGAATGTCGCTCAGAGAGTCGATGGACGGGGAGGTGAGGTCGCGCTCTAACTGGGACAAAAACCCCTTCGTAAGCTCGCTTCGGCTGGCAAGCTCCTCCAGAGTCAGTCCCTTGCGCGTTCGCAGCTCTCTGATCTTATTGCCGATGTCCATAAAACCGACCTCCCGTCCGTGTTCAAAATATTAAACTTTTGGTAGCTTTTTGCTAAACCAAATTTATTATACACAATGCGCCCCAAATTGCAAGCATAAAATATGCAGAAAATGAAAACGACCACTGCCGCGTTTTTGGCACGTTAGCCCCCGCTCATGCCCGCCATAGAATATTCCCGGCAGAAATGAAAAATCCGAACACATTGCCCGATAGGACAATATGGTTTGGGTCATCATTCCCCTGTCAGAGCAGGGAGACTCGAACTCCCAAAATCCTGGTTCCAAACCTATGTCTGAACCTTCAGCGAGGACTCTTGCGCCCCCTTTGGCGCTTTCCGTCACTCCAGCAGTTCCTCTTTGGAACTCTGCTGCCCTGCTTGTTTCAGGCAATGCTTTTGGCTTTTGAGATTTGTATGGGATGAAATTCTGTATATTATATATTAAAGGTGCTTCCGACCAGATTTACCTCCTGCATCAGACGTGTCTATCACAGAGAACAGCTCAGAAATTGCGCCGCATAAACAAGGAAATAAGTCCCGGTGATAAATATATCAGCAGGCCGCCTCGCTTCAGAGGCGGCCTGCTGAATAAAAGGCTTATTCAATGGTTTGTTTTTCGGCGGCGATTCGTGCGCTCTTGCCGGAGAATGCAAGCCCGTATTTAATAATTGACTTGATTCCCAATGCCTGCATTTCGGCGCTGTAGGAACGGTCATTGATTTGCTGAAGTGCAGTTTGGGCAAGTGCTTCGAGCTGTTCTTCGGAGCAGTTCTTCTCTGCTTTGATCTCAATCAAGAAACCAGGAAAGTGCTTTGTTAATGGAAGCATCTGAACATCATATCGCCCGTTTCCGGATTCACGGTTGGATGTGATGCGGAAACTGTTGATCATCATAGCGCACAGACCTACGATCATGCCATGATAGTACGACTCATTTGCGGCATCGTAAAAGCTGATCGTCTGCATCAGATATTTTTCTAAACCTTTTTGCAAGGCATCAACATCCATTTTATAAAGAGCCTCTTGGATTTCGACTGCAAGACTGCGCGGAAT
This sequence comes from Lachnospiraceae bacterium, assembly GCA_963654505.1. Lineage (GTDB taxonomy): Bacteria > Bacillota > Clostridia > Oscillospirales > Oscillospiraceae > Hominicoprocola. Next base: position 1,219 of record CAVKBJ010000019.1, on the reverse strand, counting down.
GACATGCTCAAGCTGAGAGAGGATTTCTTTGCTGTAGACGAAAGAAATCTCTTTGTTGGGCAGAGCCACTTCGCACATATAATCCTCGCCGTAAGACTGGTCGCAGCTCACAGCCTTCAAATAACCTGCCACCAGCAGGAAGCTGTAAACAGAGGACGGATCATTCTGAATCTGCGGATAAATGACACCAGTGTCGATGTGCGTAACGAAGGATTCTCCCTGCATTAACAGCTCCAGACGCTCCATAATATCCGGCGTCGCAGAAGCCAGCACCTCACGGATGATATCATTGCTTCCGGTAGACTGCCAGAACGCTTTGGGGCGGCAGTTATTATTGAAGTATCCAATGACAGACCAGGGATTAAAAATCTCGGTATTGCCGAAAAGGTAACCATCATACCAATCACAGAGTTCCTGATATTTATCAGAAGCATGATAGTAGTCCGCCATCTCATGTACTTCGCTTGAAGTGAAGCCGAAATATTCACTGTAGCGCTCGTCTAAAATCGAGTTGATCTTCAGGTTGTTCAGGCCGCTGAAGATACTTTCCTTGGCAACACGCAGGATGCCGGTCAGGAAACCATAGCTCAGATGCGGATTGTCCTTCAGACCACCGGAGAACAGATTTCGCATGAATCCGATGATCGTGTCGTAGAAGCTGCTCACGTGGCCCTGCTGAATGGGAGTATCATATTCGTCAATGATGACGATAGGTGCGACATCGTGGTGCTTATGGAGAAGCAGCGTCAATGTCCGCAGGGACATTTGATATCCATCGGCTTTTGCGTGCTGTCCGGAATAAACCATTGCCTGCCCTCCTTATACGCGCCGGAAATGCGCCCGGCTTTGCAAAGCGCATTGACCCGCCGTTCGGTGATCCCCCAAGCGGCAGCTGCTTCTTTGATCGTCATATTGGAATACCTCCATTGCAGTTCGTCAAGAATATTATAACCACACTTCCGAACAAAATCAACTATATTATTCCGAATAATACTGACGTTATTCGGAACAGTTATTTTCCTGAAAATATTCCGTTCTTTCTGGTAGCTATTTTCTGATTTCTGTGATATTGTTCGCTTGCCAAAAGGAGGCGATGATATGCAGAAAGAAAACATCCTGACGGTCGGGCAATGGTGCGGCCAGTGGTCCACCACCAACCGGCACAAATGGAACGGCAACACCGAGGGCGGGTACCGCAATCTGATTTACGGCCACATCC
>CAVKBJ010000018.1:8158-18364 GCA_963654505.1 Lachnospiraceae bacterium | reverse complement strand
GTAAGACCGGGTACGAAGTCATGCAGAGCTATGTGATGCACAAACCGGCAAACGATCCGATTTTTACATTATTTGAGGCGGTCAAGCGATTCACTTTGACGTCTCCGCTTTGCTATACTCTTTTTCTGCCTACAACTTTTCTTTTAATTAGGACTTGACTTTTTAGCAGGTTTTCAGCAGCGCGTTTTTGGAACGGAAAAGTGAGGCTATAATACCCTTCTGATTTTCTACTTCATTTTTCGTAAAAGCTGTGGTATACTGCGTATGAGATGAGAACTATGCAGTTTCGACTGTTTGTTAAGAAGGTCATTTTTATGAGCGAACAGGAACGCAGAGAACTGAATAACGCGCTGGCCTCCACTCGCATGGAGGGCTTTGAGGTGACAGAGCAGACCGAACGGGACTGTATCCGTTTGCTCAGCGGCGAGATCTCTGCTGCGGATCTGGTCAGGGAGATATTGAGACGCCCGGCAAAGGCGGTGTGATATGGGATACAGTATTGACCCCATTTCCGCTGACTGCTATCCCGGCACGGCGGTTCTGATCAACAAGTTTGACATCAGAGACGATGAAAAGCTGAATGAAGTTGAGGGAGTGCTCACCTCTGCCCGCTATGCCGAGTGGTTAAGCGCGCCGAAAGCCGATGACTTTGGCTTTGAACACTACAAGGCGGTTCACCGGTTCCTTTTCTCCGACCTGTATGACTGGGCGGGAAAGGTGCGTACAGTCAATATCAGCAAAAAGGGTACGCAGTTCACGCCTGCGGAGCAGATCGGGAGCCAAGCGGAGCAGATTTTCAAGCGGTTGAAGGAGCGCCGGTTCTTTAAGGGCTTGCCTCGCGATGATTTGTGACGGAGATCGTAGATTTTTATTGCGTGACAAATTCTCTTCATCCTTTCCGTGAAGGGAACGGCAGGACTCAGCGAGCGTTTTTGACCCAGTTGATCCGTAATGCAGGCTATGATATCAATTTTGCTGACATAGATACAGACCTGCTGATGATTGCTACCATTCAGTCCGCGCAGGGCACGACCGATCTGCTGAGCGCTATATTTTCTGAAAACATTTTTTGACCCACACGCTGACCCACACGGGGAAACGTGCGGACGGAAACAATGGAACGAACAGGCCGCGACCGCATCCGTTTTGGACAAAAAACTGCCGAAAAGCCTTGTACAGCAGGGGCTGGAAGGCTCTACGGCAGTTGGTAAGGATGAGGTCGGCAGTTCGAATCTGCCCAGCAGCTCCAAAAAGCATCGAAAACTTCGATTTTCGGTGCTTTTTTGTTGCAAAAACGCCGAAAACGGTGTGAGCCAAAATGTGGGTCAGCAACTGACCCACACCGTGACCCACATGCGGAAATGCACGGATAGATTCAAAGAGCACCGGAGAGAAGGCTTTCGCCTTCTCTCCGGTATTTTTTGTTCTATTTCTGCTCACATGACTTGCGCCATGAAATTTCCCATCGTCTGTGCGGCTTCGTCCTGCTTCTGTCTTGTGGCGTGGGTATAGGTTCGCAGGGTGAACCCCGCATCGTAGTGGCCGAGCATACTGCTGACCGTTTTCACATCCACGCCATTCTGTAGTGCCAGCGTTGCGAAGGTGTGTCTGAGGTCGTGAAAGCGAATATGCGGAAGTCCCGCGTCTTTCAGAATTTTCTTGTGGAGGTTTACGATGGAGTCGGGGTGGTACATCTCACCTGTCTTGGCGGAGGGGAACATCCACGGGTTATTTGGGTGCTTGGTGTGTTCCTGCTTCAGCAGCTCCACGGCCTCCTGCGGGATAGACACTGTTCGGATGGAGTTCCCGGTCTTGGGACGGGTGAGAACGAGGTTTCCCTCGGCATCCCAGCTGGCCTGCCTGCTGACCGAAACGGTACAGTCAGCTTCATCGAGGTCGCTCCATTGGAGCGCGGTCAGTTCGCCCTTTCGCAGTCCACTGACCAATTAAATAGAACATCGGAAGCAGAACGGCAATCAAGTATGTTTGCATTACACAATATGTAGGGTTGCCCACAATATTCTGCTTTGGTATTCTATTGCGAAAAGTGGATTGCTTTTTGTTGAAATATAACTATAATATTATGCAGCTCAATGCAATGATGATGAAAAGGGGACATTTGTTATGGTGAGTTATCTGGATATAGTCAATAATCTTATGGCCAACCCTCGTGACATTGTCACGAAGCCCACAACAAAAAAATCGGGTAAATGGTTTTATGCGTATGTTGAAAATGGAAAGGTTGTTGTCGATACCAGCAAAAGCCATGCACCCAAATGCTCTATTAGCAAACCGAGAACGTTAAATGAGATCGAGACTGAAGATATGTACGACTTGTATATTAAAAGAAAGCAGGGTTATTCGGTGTCAGAGCAGGCAACTGCTATTACTATGAACCAAGTATATTGGTATGGAATATTTAGTGATATGGGACTTTGAGCCAAGTTTGTTCAATGTAGGGAGAGGATCGAACAGTCAGCCGTTCGGCCCTTCCTTTTGTCTGCTGGTTCTCAGACGGATGTTTCCCTCGCCGTTTGCGCGTTTCTTTGACATAAAATCAACTCCCTTCTTTGGTAGCAAATAGGGATGAGCAAAACTCTAATTTTCTCACAAGGGAATACAGCATATGGTGCTGCAAAGCTGATTTTTAGACAACATACTGTGCACCTGCTTTGCAAAATATGTGTTTTGCTCATCCCTATGGTAGCAAACACACATACCACAACCCTGCGCGGAAAGCTACTGATTCTTTTGGTGAGGCCAAAATATTTTTGAAAACACTTTTATTGTTTTCAGCGGTGCCAAAAACGAACTGCTTGGGTTATTGTCAGCAAGTATGCGGCGGATCTGCACCGTCCATTCTTCGACACCATGTACATCACAGAAGCGTTCCAACAGTTGACAGAACTTCTCCATCCACGGTTTGAGACCGAGCGGGCCGTCATCGTCAAACAGTACGGGAAGGCAGCCGATATTCACGCTTCCCTTGCCGATCCCCTCGTAGTGCAAGCCATCCTCCGCGCGTCAGAGTATGATGTCGCCATGCAGGTCAGATGCATCGTAGGAACCGATGGAATAACCGGAGGACACAGAGATGAAGTTATTGACCTCGACCACGTTGTTGATGTAGTACAGCCCTTGCCCCTTGATGATGCGGCGGAGCATAGCCTCCGCCGCATTTCTGTACTCATCCGGCTTTTTCCCGAGCACCTTGTATGCTTCGCGCGTTGCGGCGATGTGCGGGTTCTGCGTCACAGACTCCAACAGCGTGCGGCCTTGAAGCTGAACGATTTTTTGATCAAAGTCCGTGCGCTGTGCTTGACTGCTCGGCGCTACCGTCGCCTTATAGTGCAGGACGCCCAGCGTTGTGCCGGGACAGAAACGTTTGAGGGTGTTATCAATTCCGATGGTCATTTTACTTTACCTCTCTTTTCCAGGAGGGAGATCATCTTCGCAATAGACAAGGTGAAAATCGCTCCGAACAGGATGGCAGCGGCTGTGTACAAAGATGCCGCGCTGCCGCCCGCGACATCAGCCAAATAGCTGGTCGTCATGGAGAGAAGAAGGGAAATTACAGCGAGTCCCGAGAGTTTATTTATGTTTTTCATATTGGCATCCTCCTCAAAAATTTTTCATCAGGGCATTGCCCTTTTTCTGCCCTTATTGTAGAATGGCGTTGCAGAGAAGTAAAGCTACGGATCCTATCAATCATTTTCAGCAGCTCTTAAAACGGATTTGGAGGACATCCTGATGGAAACGGCGCGGTGCAAAGCCTTTCTTGCGGCAGCGGAGGAAGGGAGTTTTACAAAAGCGGCGGAGCGGTTGAGCTACACTCCTTCCGGCGTCAGTCAGCTTGTAACAGCCTTGGAGCAAGAGTTGGGCGTCACGCTGCTGCATCGGACGCAGCGCGGTGTAAAGCCGACGGAGATCGGAAAGGCACTGCTCCCCTCCGTGCGGGAGCTTTTGCAGAGCGAATCGCGTCTGTATGGGCAGGTGGCAGAGCTGAACGGTCTGCTCATCGGCAGCGTAACGGTAGCTGCCTATTCCAGCATCGCAACGCATTGGCTGCCTGCGGTCATTCGCGATTTCCGGCGCGATTATCCGCAGATCGAAATACGGCTCATGGAGGGTATCCGGCAGGAGGTCGTGCATTGGCTGGATGAGCGGCGCGCCGACGTCGGCTTTTTGAGCTATCAGGAGCCGATGCACGGCGACTGGTTTCCACTGGCGGAGGATCCGATGCTTGCGGTTTTGCCGCCGGAGCATCCGCTGGCGCACGAACCCGCCTTTCCTCTTGAAAACTGCGCATATGACCGCTTTATCATGCCCGCGCTCGGTCGGGACGACGATGTGGCGGCGTTGTTCGAGAGCCGCGGTGTTGTGCCGAACATTCAATATACCACGCTGGAAAACTTCGCGGCGATGGCTATGGTCGAGCAGGGGCTTGGCATAAGTGTGATGAACGCGCTGATCACAAAGCGGCGTGAGTGCAGCGTGGTCCTGTTGCCGCTCGATCCTCCCGCGAGCATCACGCTGGGACTGTCGCTGCCCTCACTCAAGAACGCGCCGCCTGCGGTGCGGAAGTTTGTCGAATATGCGATCCGGCGATTGACAAAGATGGAAGCCGGCACCTCATGATAGCTCTGCCGTTGTTTTGATCTTCACTTTTACTCCCAAAACAAGCCGCCTTGGACGCGGTTTCTTTTCTCTGCGACAGAGAGATGCGCCGTGTCTTACGTCTTCTCGCTCTCGACCCACTTTTGACCCGGAATACGAAAAATACGGGCAGGCATGGACGGAAACAACGGAAAATCTGCCGAGCAAACAGCGCCAAAAAGGGCAAATCGGAGCCGAAATGACTCCAATCTGCCCTTGAGACAATCTCATAACCCGGAGGTCGCAGGTTCAAGTCCGGTCTCCGCAACCATATTGAGTGACCAAATAGATGCACTCACCTGAAACCCATGAGAAATCAGGGGTTTCACCATTTTTATCCACATCCGCTGTTCATGTTCTTTCGGCGTGGCCTGAATGACAGCGAGGCAATGCGCCTTTAAGCTGCGGCCTGCCTCATGACGCGCGGCGGCGCGTTTTCCGGGGAAAAGCGGGACAAAGCGTCAGCCCTCGGTGTATTATATTCAAGTGATAAGACAGGCGGGCAGCGGAGGGCCGCCCGGAAAACAGGAGAAAAATAAACATGGGCTCTGGAACGTTTGGCACGCTGCACAGCAGAATGCGCGAGCTGGTATTCGAGAAAGGAATGTCTTTTGACGAAGCGGCGGCTCAGGCACAGCGCGAATACGAGTCCCACGGGCCCGCTCCGGTGGGAAATCTCACCGGGAGACAGCTTCAGGAGCAGCTTCAGAATGGCCTGAACGAGGTTCTGCCGCAGATCCAGAAAACGGCAAAAAAAGATGGGGGAGTCTACAACTCCACGCTGACTCCGGAGCAGATGGAGCAGCGCTACCAATACTCCCTCAAGTGCAGGAACATCCTGACGAAGATCGTCGAGGAATCCGTCCGGCGGGACAAGGTGTTCCAAGATACCGCCACGCGCCTGTTCGGCGACAACCCCTTTGACCAGCCCGACGAGTTTGACCCTGTCACCGGGGAGAAAACGGCGCCGCCCAGAGTCGATCAGATGCGCTGGATGGAGCAGCTCATGCGGCTGGATGACACCGAGGAGGCCAGATACCACAACGAAGAGGTCGTTTCGCTGGTCATGCTGGGCGAGTACACCAGTATGTGCAGAACCGATCCGACGCTGGCCGGCGACCCGGAGGCAGCCAAGAAGAAGGCCGAGAAGCTGGAGGCCGGCAGGAAAAAGTTCCGGGACGCGCGGTACGATCACTATGCCAAGGATCTGAAGCTGCCCCCGGAAGAAGCGAATAAGCGCGCGGACGACGACCTGAATAAGGGCATAGAGCGCCTGTCGGACCTTACGCTGGAGCTGATGGACAAGTACAGCTGCAAGCGCGAGGAGGCCGACAAGGCCCGCGACGCCATCCTGACCGGCACGGCGGAGCAGACCTACCCCGGCGGACTGGAGGCCGCCTACCGGAAGATCGTCAATCCCGGAAACGCCGTGGCGTGGAATATCAACAATGCGCACAGCAATCTCAAGAGCTTCGGGTTGGAGACCACCGAAGAGGCGTACCGGCAGAAATACCGGCCCTATGAGATAAATTCGACCGTAACGCACTCCGCCATCGCCTGTCAGGTCGCCAACCCCTATTACGCCGTGCTCGACAGCGCCAAGCTGGCAAATGCCAACATAATAGGACTCGGCGCAAAAGGTGAAGAGAGCGCCCTTGTGGACTTCGGCGGAGACATGACGGGAGGACTGCTGGAGGCGCGGCAGGACGCTATGAAGCAGGCCGTGCGCCGCTTTGGCTTCAAAACGTCGGAAGACAGGGCCGTCCAGAAGCAGCCGGATAATATTTCCATCTACAGCGATAGGGCGGGCCGCTCGATGATCCTTGTGGGCAGGCCGATCAGCGTGGAGCACGGCCTTGATACGGGAATTGATATCAACCTTCCGGGCCGCCTGATCAACGACAACTTTGACCAGCTGGTGTCGAAGCGGCAGGCCGACTGCATGAAGGAGGATAAGCTGTTCCGCAGTTCCTCGGAATACCGGGCGATGAAGCGCGCGCTCAACGCCCTGCCCGGGATCAAGATCCCCGACAACGGCGATCCGGAAAAGCTCGATGAGCTGGAGCGGAAGCTCAAACCGCTGGAAAAGGCGGTGAAGGCGTACCTGAACAAAAAGGATCGGCAGTTCAAGGAACGCGGGGCGATGGAGGGAAAGAGCCCCTATGAGCGGACGCGCTATAAGGCCGCGAAGGATCTGAAAAGCTTTGTCGGGCAGATGCGGACCCGCATCGACCTCATCCGCGAGCACCAAAGCACCGTGACGGGTGTGCTCGAGCAGGAACGTCTCGCGGCGCTGCAGGAGCAGCCCGAGGCTGCACCCGAAGTCGAGGACAAGGTCGAAGCGAGGGCCGAGTCCAAGAAAGAATACGTCAACAAGGAAGCCCCCAAGAAAGAGGAGGCCCACAAGGCAACGGGAGATCCCAAAAGGTTTCTTGATCTGGCAGATCGCCGTATGGTGGAGCAGGCGAAGGCCAGCGAAGCGGCGCTGGCGCAGGGCAACACGAAAAAAGCGGTGGAGTTAGGGGTTGACGCCCTCGCCCTACAGACGGTATGCGGCCTGATAAGGGGCACGGCGGGCAAGGCCGGCGATCCCGATGCGCTGCGGGAGATGGTGCATCGCTCCGACCGCTTTCAGGAGGAGACCGCGAAGTTCGATTTCAGCAAGTCCGGGGTGCTGAAGCAGGCGATAGAAATGAAGGTCGGCGCCAAGATCTCGGTGACGCTTCTGAATTTGCAGAAAAAGGGCGGAGATCTGGGGCGCAACGGAATGCAGAATGTACCGTCGGTGCAGAATGAACAGAACAAGCAGAAGCAGAACGTGATCGTCTGACTCGGTCAGGGCGGCGGGATATTGTTTCCCGCCGCCCTTTTCGGTATGCAAAAAAAGCGGGACAAAACGGTGTGACGCGGTGTATGATAAGTGAAAAGACAATTTACGCTTGATGAAAGCAGGAGGAACAGGCGATGGGGAAAGATACATACGGCAGCTTTTATGACAACCTGAGCAAACTGATCAACCAGGGGATGGAGCCCGATAAAGCGCTCGCGCAGGTGCGGAGGGAGTTTGACCTGACGGGGCCCGCGGTGCAGACCGACGCCGAGGGCAACCAAACGCTCGCGGAGCATCCCACCGGCGAGCAGCTCCAGCAGGCGCTGGACGCTTATCTGCCGCAGCTGAGAGAGGAATGGCCGGGCTATGCCCCCCTTCGTCAGTTCACGCCGGAGGAGATGGCGCAGCGCTACGAATACTCCGGCCGGTGCAGAGACATTCTGATGAACCTTGCCATGGAGCAGGTCCGGCTGGACATGATCTTCCATGCGACCGCCAAGCGCCTGTTTGAAAAGGAATTCGGAGAGAACGTCAGAAAGCGCGTCGCTCCGCGGCGCTGGATCTCGAAGCTCATCAAGGCGGGCAACAGCGACGAAGTCAGGTACCACAACGAGGAGGTCGTCGCGCTCACCATGCTGGGCGAGTCCTACGCCGACAACGACGTCGTGGCGGGCCGCCGGCGATTCAAGGACGCGCGCTATAAGCACTACACCGAGGATCTCGGGTATTCCGCCGAGGATGCCGTGCAGACGGCGGAGCGCGAGCTGGAAAACGGCATGGAGCGCCTCAGGCAGCTCACGATCCAGGCGATGGACGAGGGCTGCCCCAAGCCGGAGCTTGCCGATCAGGCGCGCGACGCCATCCTGGCCGGCACGGCGGACAAGAAATTCCCCGGCGGGCTGGAAGGGGCGTACCGGACGCTCATGAACCCCGGCAGCGCCATTGCGTGGAACATCAACAACATCACCAATGACTTCAAAGCCTTCGGCATGACAATCACGCCCGAGGAGTACAAGCGGACGTACCGCACCTACGAGATGAACTCCTGCACCGAGCAGTCCGCCGTCGCCCAACTGGCGGCCAACCCCTATTACGCCATTCTGGACGCCGCCGCGCTGATAAACATTCAGGCGAACGGCCTCAAGGAAAAGCCGGGGGAGGATATCGATTTCAGCGCCATAGCGTCCTTCGGCAACAACATGGCCACCGGCCTCGGAGCGGAGGAAACATTGGCTCCGCTGAAGGAGCTGCCGCGCTTCGCCCTGACGAGAGAGAACCGCGGGGGCGTCAGGGGTGCGCCGCACAACGTGAACGTATTCTCCAACGGGCGCGGCCGCACCATGATCTTTTGGGGTGATCCGGTCAGCATAGAGAACGGAGTCAAGGCGCCGGTTCACACCGACAGGCCGGGCCGGCTGCTCAGCAGCCAGGGCTACGCCGGCAAGATCACCCAGCTGCGGGAGATGAGTACGGCGCAGGACCGTTTCCTGCACAGCTCGTGGAAGTACCGCTCCCTGAAAAGCGCGCTCAAGGCCCTGCCCCGCGAGATCCCCGACAACATCAGCCGCAAGGAGGCCGTGAAGCTCGAGCGGAAGTTCAAGGATCTCCAGAAGGCGGCGGAGGCTTACCTCGAGCGGAAGACCCGCCAGTTCGCGGAGCGCGGCGCCAACAAGCCGAAGGATCTCTACGAGCAGACGCGCTATGACTTCGCTATGGAGGTAAAGACCTTTACCGAGGACATGGCCAACCATGTGAAGTACATCCGCGAGCACACCGAAACCATGCAGGCCGTGCTCGACGCCGAGAGAGCCGAGGAAAAGCTCGTCAGAAAGGGCAGGCCAATCGTCGGCGACCCGGCGCTGACGCCCTTCCAGCGCAAAATGAAGCCCGAGGACGACCGGATCGCCGAGGAGGAGCGCAGAGCCGCCGAGCAAAAACGCTTGGAGGAGGAACAGAAAAAGGAACGGCAGAGACGCGAGGAAGAAGATCTTGCCGATGCCGGCGACGTGATCGAGCAGACGATCTCCGACGCGGAGAAGGAGGTCGATCCGGAGATGATGAAAAACGCGCCGAAGGAGAGGCCCCACGAAATGGGTCCGAAGCTCACGGCCGCGGTGGGTCAGGCCCAAAAGGCATACGAGGGCGCGCTGGCCGCCAGAAACGCGGAGAAGGCCAACGAGTACGCCCGCGACCTCATCGCCGCGAAGGCGGTGTGGGCGATGATCCAGGCGAGCTACACCTTCAGTCCGGAGATGGGCGGCAAGTTCCACGCCATCGCCGAGGGCGGCCAGTCCAGGGCGCTGATGGAGAACATGAAAGCGAGCAAAACGTTCACGGAGAAGCTCAACGGCGTGGACCTGAGCAAGCAGGAGACGTTCGATAAGGTCGCGGGTTCCGTGGCCAACAAGGCCGGTCAAAACGCAGTGGCGGGCCTGAAAGCGTCGAGAAAGAGGGCGTACCGGCTCAAGAAGGAGCAGAGCCTCAACAACGGCAATCCGACCGCCGCTAAAGGCGGCAATCAAAACGTCATCAAGAGCGGTCCGCAGTAATGCGGGACATATTATCTCAATAAGAAAGAACGGCGCGCATCGGCCGATGCGCGCCGTTCTTTCTTTCCCGCCGTTTTGCCGATGCCGCTTCAGGTTCCCCACAGCCACGCAGCCGTGTTCGTCAGCGCGCAAGCCGCCGCGCCCACCGTCGCCGGCAGTATGATGCCGAGG
>CAVKBJ010000018.1:0-8148 GCA_963654505.1 Lachnospiraceae bacterium | reverse complement strand
ATCCTCAGCTATCTGCGCTCCGACAGCCAGTAATTCACAAAATTTCTTTCTTCATAGCTTGTGTAGCCTCAAAGCCGGCGGCGACCGAAATACGGTTGCCGTCGGCTTTCCCCGTGCCGCGCGTCAGAGGACTGCGGCCTGAATGCCTCAAAGTCCCAGCCGCCGTGTTCGTCAGCGCGCAGACCGCCGCGCCCACCACCGTCGGCAGTATGGTACCGAGGAGCGTCCATTTAAGGCTCTTTGTCTCCCGCGCGAGCGTGAGCGTCGTGGTGCCGCAGGGAAAGTGAAAGAGCGAAAAGAGCATCATGCACAGCGCGGTCGTCCCCGTCCAGCCGTTCGCGAGCAGCACCGCCTTCAGCTCCGCGAGCGACGCGCAGTCCACAAGCGTCCCCGCCGAGGAGTAGCCCATGAGCAAAATCGGCAGCACGATCTCGTTTGCGGGAAAGCCGAGCAGGAACGCGAGCAGGATCATGCCGTCCAGTCCCAGCGCGCGCCCGAGCGGATCGAGCGCCGCCGCGCCGTGCGCGAGCAGGCTCTCATCCCCTGCGGCGGCGTTCCCCAGCAGATAGATGAGCAGCCCCGCGGGGGCGGCGACCGTCGCCGCGCGGCCGAGGACGAACACCGTCCGGTCGAGCAGCGAGCGCACCAGCACCTGCCCCACGCGCGGGCGGCGGTAGGGCGGCAGCTCAAGTGAGAACGCGGAGCTCTCGCCCCGCAGCAGCGTGGCGGAGAGCAGGCGCGAGATGAGCAGTGTCACGCACACGGAAAGCACCAGCGCCGCGAGCAGTCCCGCGCCCGTGCCGAGCGTTCCGCCGGAGAAGAACGCGCTCAAAAGCGCGATGAGCAGCGGGAATCGCCCGTTGCACGGCACGAGGCTGTTGGTCAGCATCGCGATGAGCCGCTCGCGCGGCGAGTCGATGATGCGGCAGCCGGTCACGCCGCAGGCGTTGCAGCCCAGCCCCATGCACATCGTCAGGCTCTGCCGCCCGTGCGCGCCGGCGCGGGCGAAGCAGCGGTCGAGCACGAAGGCCGCGCGCGGCAGATAGCCCGCGTCCTCAAGCAGCGTGAAGAGTGGGAAGAAGATCGCCATCGGCGGCAGCATCACCGCGACCACCCACGCGAGCGTGCGGTACATTCCGTCCGTCAGCGCATCGCGCCAGAAGTCCGGCAGGAACGCGAGCGCGCTGCGCAGCGGCTCCTGCGCCGAAAGCAGCAGCCGCGAGAGCAGCTGCGAGGGCAGGTTCGCGCCCTCGACCGTCAGATACAGGACCGCGCCGAAAAGCAGCAGCATCACGGGAATACCCGTCGCGCGCGAGGTCAGCAGGCGGTCGAGCCGCCGGTCGAAGCGCTCGGCGGCGGTCTCGTCGCGCGTTTCGCACAGCCGCGTCAGCGCCGAAGCGCGTTCGGAGAGCGCACCCACCAGCGCGTCGCGCAGACGGTCTCCGGTCAGCTCCCTCAGCTCGGCGCGGGCACGTGCGCGGCACGCCTCGATGCGCTCCGCCGCCAGCCCGGGCAGCTCCGCGCCGAAGCGGGCGAAGAACAGCGTATCCTCCTCAAGCAGCCGCAGCGCGTAAAAGCGGCTCCGCTCCCCCGCGAACGGCGCGAGCGCGGGTTCGAGCATGTGCACCGCGCATTCGACCGCCCGGGGGTATTCGGCCGCCCTCTCCCTTCGCCGCGGCCCCTCCCGCACGGCGGCAAGGAGCGCCGCGCACAGCTCCTCAAGCCCCTCCCCGCGAACCGCCGCCGCGCCGATCACGGGCACGCCCAGCGCACGGGAGAGCGCGTCGAGATCGAGCGCGACGCCCTTCCGCGCCGCCTCGTCTAAAAGGTTCACGCACACCACCGCAGGAGCGTCCGTCGCTTCGAGCGTTTGCAGCACGAGGTTCAGGCTCCGCTCCAGGCAGGTCGCGTCCGCAAGGAGCAGCACCGCCTCGGCCTCGCCGGAGCAGAGGTAGTCCCGCGCGATCTCCTCCTCGGCGGAGTTGGGAAAGAGCGAGTACGTCCCCGGCAGATCGACGAGCGTGAAGCGCTCGCCGCCGTATGTAAGGCCGCCCCGCGCCGCGGCGACCGTTTTGCCCGGCCAGTTGCCCGTGTGCTGGCGCAGTCCGGTGAGCGCGTTGAACACGGTGGACTTCCCCACGTTGGGGTTCCCGGCCAGAGCGATGATATGCGCCTCGTTCGGCATGGGGCGATCCCTCCTGAAAAAATCAAAGCATTTCGATCCGCACAGCCCGCGCGTCGGCGCGCCGCAGTGCGATGACCGCGCCGCGCACACCGTAGGCGACCGGGTCGTTCCACGGGGAAACGTGCAGGGCGCGGACGCGCGCTCCCGGCACGAAGCCGAGGTCGAGCATCCGCCGGCGCTGCGCGCCCGTGGAGCGCAGCGCCGTCACCACGGCGCTTTTGCCGGCGGGCAGCGCGTCAAGTGTCGTCTGCATCGGGGCCACTTCCTCTCCCCTCACAGGGTATGCAAAACGCCGCGCGGCGGTGCGTAGCGGAAAAAAGCGCCCGTCTCAGCTTGCGTGAGACGGGCACTTTCGCGCTGTTTTGCGGCTCCGCCGGAGGTCACTCCGACACGCGGGAGAGCGCGTGGCTGTGGTCGAGCGCCGCGTAGACCGCGATGCCGGCGGCAAGGCCGATCACGCCCTGCACGAGGTTGCCCGGGATGGACGCCGCCGCGGCAAGGCCGCGGCCGAGCAGCAGGCAGGCGTAGCCAAAGTAGCCAGCGACCATGATGAGCTCCGCCGCCGCGCCGCTCACGAGCTGCGCCGCGAGCCTTCCGCGCTTTCCGCGCAGAGCCGTGAAGCCATAGGCCGCCGCTGCCGCCATCGCGAACTTGATGACGAGCGTGCCGGGCGCGTAGTGCGGATAGCTCAGAAGGTCGGCGAGCATCGAGCCGAACCCCGCCGCCGCGCCGCCGTACCACGGCCCGAGCACCCACGCCGAGAGCAGCACGGCGCAGTCGCCGAGGTTGACGTAGCCCTGCATGGGCGAGGGGATCTGAACGACCATCGTCATGACGGTGCACAGCGCCGCGAACAGCGCCGCGAGGACCAGCTTACGCAGCTTCCGATCAGTCATAAAAATCATCTCCAAAAAAATCTTGCATTTCTGCCTGAGTTGTATTTTAATCAAAATTGGTCCTAATGAAAGTATCAAATCAATCTATTTTAATAGGACCAGATTGGAGACGCCATGCTCACCTACGATCTCGACCGGCGCGGCAGGCTCGCGCGCTACGATCATCTCTACCGCTGCATCCGCGAGGACATTCTCACCGGACGACTGGCGGCGGGCGAAAAGCTGCCGAGCAAGCGCTCGCTCGCGAGCCATCTGCAAACGGCGGTCATCACGGTGGAAAACGCCTACGCCCAGCTCGAGGCCGAGGGCTATATCTACTCGCGCGAAAAGAGCGGCTACTACGTCGCCGCCGTCGAGCCGCCGCAGGGCGGAGACGCCGCGCTCCCGTTCCGCCCGTATGTATGCGGCGACAGGCCGCTCGCCGCGAAGCGGGAGTGGCTGCTCGATCTCAGCTCCGGCGGCAACGGCGCGGAGGGCTTTCCCTTCTCCGTATGGGCGCGGCTCACGCGCCGCGTGCTCAGCGAGGAGGGAGAGGCGCTGCTGCGCGCCACGCCGCCGAACGGCGCGGACGCGCTGCGCGAGGCCATCGCCAAACAGCTCTACCGCGTCCGCGGCATCTTCGTCAAGCCCGAGCAGATCGTCGTCGGCGCGGGCACGGAGTACCTCTACAACCTCATCGTCCAGCTCCTTGGGCGCGGAGCGGTCTACGGCGTGGAGGACCCGGGCTACTCCAAGGCCGCGCGCATTTACGCGCTCAGCGGCGCGAGGACCGCGCCCGTGCGCGTGGACGAGGGCGGCGTGAGCCTGCGGTCGCTGGAGATGAGCGGCGCGAAGATCCTGCACACCTCGCCCAACCACCAGTTCCCCACCGGGGCGGTGACGCCCATCGGCCGCCGGCAGAGCCTGCTGCGCTGGGCGGAGGCGAAGGACGGGCGCTATATCATCGAGGACGACTACGACAGTGAGTTCCGCTTTTCGCTGCGGCCCATCCCGACGCTGCGGAGCATCGACCTCGCGGGGCGCGTGATCTACGTCAACACCTTCTCGCGCACGCTCGCGCCCTCGCTGCGCATCAGCTACATGGTGCTGCCCGACGGG
The DNA here is from genome assembly GCA_963654505.1 of Lachnospiraceae bacterium. Classification (GTDB taxonomy): domain Bacteria; phylum Bacillota; class Clostridia; order Oscillospirales; family Oscillospiraceae; genus Hominicoprocola. The sequence goes on along the minus strand of CAVKBJ010000018.1, from coordinate 3,969 downwards.
CTGACCGCGCCCTACCGCGAGCGGCTCGGCTTCTATTCCTGCACCGTGCCGGCGATCGAGCAGTACACGCTCGCGCACTTTCTGGACGAGGGCTTCTTCGAGTCGCACGTCAATCGGATGCGCAAGCGCTACCGCGCGCAGCGCGACGCGGTCATCGAAACCATCGCGAAAAGCAAGCTCGGCCCGTACTGCCGCGTGTCGGGCGAGGACGCGGGGCTGCACTTCCTGCTGACGATCGACACGAAATGCACCGACCACGTGCTGCGCACCGACGCTGAACGGCGCGGCATCCGGCTCTCGTTCCTCTCGGACTTCGCGCGGCGTCCCGGCGCCGCGCCGCAGCACACGCTGGTCATCCCCTATCCCGGCATCGATCTCAAGCGGCTTGAGAGGGCGCTGAGCGTTTTGGAGGCGCTGCTCTACTTCCGCGACTGGAAATACAGGGACGGAAAATGAACTCCGTGTAAACATTTCTATAATTCGTTGGAATATTTATATAAACCACTTGACAAAAGTTTGCGCCGTGCTATGATACGGTACAGAAAAAAGCCATCGACAGGGAGGCGCGTGATGAAGAAGAATTTATACAGCCTGACGCTCTCGGACGAGGTGGTGCGCGAGGTGGACGCGCTGGCGCACCGGCTGGGGACGAACCGCTCGGCGCTGGTGAACCGCATTCTGGCCGAGTATGTTTCCGTGCCCACGCCGGAGCGTCGCATCAACGACATCTTCGAGGCCATTGAGGCGCTCGTTTCCCCCTCACGCGAGCTGGTGCCGTTCTTCGCGCCGAACTCGCAGTCCATGTCGCTCAAGTCGAGCCTTGCCTACAAGTACCGCCCGACGGTCAAGTATGAGGTCGATCTCGGCGGCGGGGACGGGGACACGATGGGCACGCTGAACGTCGTGTTCCGCACGCAGTCGGCGGAGCTGATCGCCGCGCTGACGGATTTCTTCCGCCTGTGGGCGCGCGTTGAGAACGCCTGCCTCGCGCCGCTGCTCGGGGACGCGATCGGCTGCTCGCTCTACGACGGGCGCTTCGTCCGTCCGCTCTCCATGCCGCGCGGGCACGCCCGCTCGGCGGAGGACGTCGCGGGCGCGATCAGCGCCTACGTGCAGCTCTTTGACCGGCTGCTCAAGGGCTATCTCGACGGCTCGCTCTCGGCGGGCGGCGTGGAGCTGGCCTATCGCGGCGACCTGCACGACAGGACGCTGCTTATCTGATTTATTTTATAAATTTTATAAAATACACGAATTTGAGGTGAACTTGAATGAATGCTGAAAAATATACGCAAAAAACCCTGGAGGCCGTCAAGACCGCGCAGAGCATGGCACAGGAAAACGGCAACCAGTACCTCACGCCGGAGCATCTGCTCTACGCGCTCGTCGATCAGGACGGCGGGCTGATCGGGTCGCTGTTCGGCAGGATGGGCGTGGACTGCGACGGTCTGCTCTCCGAGCTGGACACGCTCATTCGGAAGCTGCCGCGCGTTTCCGGCGGCAGCGGCGAGGTGTATGCCTCGCCGGAGACGGGCAAGGTCCTGAACCTCGCCGAAAAGACCGCCGAAAAGCTGCACGACGAGTACGTTTCCGTCGAGCATCTGATGCTCGCCATCTTCTCCGAGGGGACAGGGGAGGTGAGGCAGCTGCTCCAGAGCCACGGCGTCACGAAAAGCCGCTTCACCGAGGAGCTTTCCAAGGTCAAGACGAACCCCGTGACCTCGGACAATCCCGAGGAGACCTACGACGCGCTGAAAAAGTACGGCACCGATCTCGTCGAGCGCGCCCGCAGCAAGGAGCTTGACCCCGTCATCGGCCGCGACACGGAGATCCGCAACGTCATCCGCATCCTCTCGCGCAAGACGAAGAACAACCCCGTGCTCATCGGCGAGCCGGGCGTCGGCAAAACGGCCATCGCCGAGGGGCTTGCCCAGCGCATCGTGCGCGGCGACGTGCCGGAGGGCTTGAAGGATCGCACGATCTTCTCGCTCGACATGGGCGCGCTGATCGCGGGCGCGAAGTACCGCGGCGAGTTTGAGGAGCGGCTGAAAGCCGTTTTGAACGAGGTCAAGAAGTCCGAGGGGAAGATCATCCTCTTCATCGACGAGCTGCACACCATCGTCGGCGCGGGCAAGACTGAGGGCAGCATGGACGCGGGCAATCTCTTGAAGCCCCTGCTCGCCCGCGGCGAGCTGCACTGCATCGGCGCGACCACGCTCGACGAGTACCGCCAGTACATCGAAAAGGACGCCGCGCTCGAGCGCCGCTTCCAGCCGGTCATGGTCGATGAGCCGACGGTGGAGGACACCATCTCCATCCTGCGCGGACTGAAAGAGCGGTATGAGATCTACCACGGCGTGCGCATCCACGACAACGCGCTCGTCGCGGCCGCGACGCTCTCCGCGCGCTATATCACCGACCGTTTCCTGCCCGACAAGGCCATCGACCTTGTGGACGAGGCCTGCGCGATGATCCGCACGGAGATCGATTCCATGCCCGCGGAGCTGGACGACCTGCGCCGTAAGATCATGCAGCAGGAGATCGAGGAAATGGCGCTCAAGAAGGAGGACGACCAGCTCTCCCGCGACAGGCTGGAGGAATTGAAGAAGGAGCTTGCCGACGAGAAGGAGCAGTTCAACGCCATGAAGTCCCGCTGGGAGGCGGAGAAGAACGGCGTCGAGAGCGTCAAGCAGCTCAAATCTCAGATCGAGCAGCTGCACGGCGAGATCGAGCGCGCGCAGGCGGCGCTCGAATACGAGAAGGCCGCGAAGCTCAAATACTCCGACCTGCCCGCGCTTGAGCAGCAGCTCAGGGACGCCGAGGCTGCGGCGGAGAAGCAGACGGGCGACAGCTCGATGGTCCACGACACCGTGACCGAGAACGAGATCGCGGACATCGTGGGCAAGTGGACGGGCATTCCCGTCAGCCGTTTGATGGAGGGCGAGCGCGAGAAGCTGCTGCGCCTTGACGAGATCATCCACAAGCGCGTGGTCGGGCAGGACGAGGCCGTGCGGCTCGTGAGCGAGGCCATCCAGCGCTCGCGCGCGGGCATCGCCGACCCGAACCGGCCCATCGGCAGCTTTCTGTTCCTCGGACCCACGGGCGTCGGCAAGACGGAGCTGGCGAAGTCGCTCGCGGACTGCCTCTTTGACGACGAGCACAACCTCGTACGCATCGACATGACCGAGTATATGGAGAAGTTCTCCGTCTCGCGCCTGATCGGCGCGCCCCCGGGCTACGTCGGCTACGACGAAGGCGGTCAGCTCACCGAGGCCGTGCGCCGCAAGCCGTACAGCGTGGTGCTCTTTGACGAGGTGGAAAAGGCGCACCCGGACGTGTTCAACATCCTGCTGCAAATTTTGGACGACGGGCGCATCACCGACTCGCAGGGGCGCACGGTGGACTTCAAGAACACCATCATCATCCTGACCTCGAACCTCGGCTCGCAGGAGCTGCTCGACGGCATTCAGAGCGACGGGAGCATCTCCGAGGACGCCCGCGCCGCCGTGATGGGCGAGCTGAGGCGCGCGTTCCGGCCGGAGTTTTTGAACCGGCTCGACGAGATCATTCTCTTTAAGCCGCTCACGAAGGAGAACCTGAGCGGCATCATCGAGATACTCATGCAGGGGCTTCGCAGGCGTATGGCGGACAAGACGCTCAAGCTGGAGGTCACGGACGAGGCGAAGAGTCTCATCATCGAGCGCGGCTTCGATCCCGTTTACGGCGCTCGCCCGCTCAAGCGCTACCTCCAAAGCGCGGCGGAGACGCTGATCGCGAAGGAGATCCTGCGCGGCGACCTCAGTGCGGGCAGCACGCTCGTGCTCGACGCGGAGAACGGCGAGCTGACCTGCCGCAAGAAGTAAAAAAAGGAAAGAGGACGGCGGTATGCCGTCCTCTTTCATATTTATGCGAGCAGGACTGTAAGCCGGGTTCTGTATCTGGCAGTCATCTATCTACGCGCCGCGTTGCCGC
>CAVKBJ010000017.1:0-15904 GCA_963654505.1 Lachnospiraceae bacterium | reverse complement strand
ACGCTGTTCCCGCAGCTCATCGCCGGACCCATTGTGCGCTACCAGACGGTGGCGGACGAGCTGGAGCATCGGGAATGCACCGCCGATCTCTTTGCCTCGGGTGTGAAGCGCTTTGCCTGCGGCATCGGGAAAAAGGTGCTGCTGGCAAACAACATCGGCCTTTTGTGGGAAACGGCGAGCGCGCAGGCTGACCCCACGGTGCTGACGGCGTGGCTGGGCGTGATCGCCTACGGCTTTCAAATCTACTTCGACTTCTCCGGCTACTCCGACATGGCCATCGGTCTGGGACGGATGCTTGGTTTCCGCTTTTGGGAGAACTTCAATTATCCCTTCTTGGCCGACAGCATCACCGACTTCTGGCGGCGCTGGCATATCTCAATGGGAACATGGTTTCGGGATTACGTGTACATCCCGCTCGGAGGCAATAAGGGCGGCCTTGCAAAGCAGCTGCGCAACATCGCCGCCGTCTGGCTGCTGACCGGCTTTTGGCACGGGGCGAGCTGGAACTTCGTCCTGTGGGGCGTGTACTTCGGTGTGATGCTGGTGCTGGAAAAGCTGTTTCTGCTCCGTTGGCTCAAAAGGCTGCCCGCCGCGCTGCGGCACGTTTACGCGCTGACGCTGGTGACCATCAGTTGGACGTTCTTTGCGTTCACGAACATCTCCAAGGGCGCCGCGTGGTTGAAGGCGATGTTCTCGGGCGTCTTGTATGACAGCGGCAGTCTCTATCTGCTTTTGACCTACGGCACAATGCTGATCCTCTGCGCCCTCGCGGCCGTGCCGCTCGGCAGGCGTCTCTACGAAAGGCTGAACGCACGGCGCGGCCAGCGGGCGCTGGCTGTGGCCGACTGCGGCGGACTTGCCTGCGTGCTGGCTGTGTCGATAGCCTATCTCGTCAGCGGCAGCTACAATCCGTTCCTGTATTTTCGGTTCTGAGGTGAAAAGATGCGAAACAAGATCGTAACCTCTTTTTTCTGCCTGCTGCTGACGGTTTCTGCCTTTGCCGGATTGCTGTTGCCTGATCGCTATTACTCCGAAAGAGAAAAGCGCACTTTGACACAAAAGCCCAAATTTACCGTTGCCGACTTCATCTCCGGCAAGTTCAGCGACGCGATGGAGGACTATCTCACCGATCAGATCCCCCTGCGGGATCATTGGGTCACGATGAAGACCTACATGGAGCTGGCGGTCGGCAAGCGGGAGAGCGGCGGCGTTTACATCTGCAAGGACAAATACTTGATGGAAAAGTTCACCTCCTACAGCAAAAAGCAGCTCGCGGCCAATGCGGAGGCGCTCGCGGCTTTACAGGAAAAGCTGGCGGCGGAGGGCGTCGCCATGCGCGCCATGCTCGTTCCCGCGGCTTCGCAGGTACTGACTGGCAAACTGCCCGCCTTTGCGCCTGTGGCGGACTATTCCGCCATTCTCCGTGTACTGACCGACGCGGGCGTTGATACAGTCGATGTGCTCTCCGCCCTCACCGCGCACAGCGGCGAGAACATCTACTACCGCACCGACCACCACTGGACGAGCCTCGGCGCATACTACGCCTACTGTGTATGGCGCGGCGCGGAGCCGAACGCGGACGAGTGGACGCGGGAGGTCCTCTGCGACAACTTCCGCGGCACGACTTGGAACAAGGTACAGCTGCCCACCGTTCCCGCCGAGGAGATCACGGCGTGGTACAAGCACGCGAACCGCCGCGTTTCCTACAACGGCGGCCAGTACGAAACGGACAGCGTCTACGAGCGTAAATATCTCTCCGGCAGCGACCAGTACGCGGCGTTTCTCAACTCCAATCAGGCGCAGACCGTCATCGAAGGCAGCGGGGCGAGCGGCAAACTCCTGCTCATCAAGGACTCCTACGGCAACACCTTCGCCCAGTTCCCTACGGAAGACTATGCCGAGGTCCACGTCCTCGACCTGCGCTTTTTCAAGGGCGACGCGGCGGAGTACGCCGCAGAGAACGGTATCACCGACGCGCTGGTGCTGTACGGTACGCAGAACTTTGTAAAGGACACAAACCTGAAATGCTGAACAAAAACGCGCAGGCGGCAGCCGGTTTTCCGACTGCCGCCTGTATATCGGCACGGAGCTATGATTTGAGAAATTCCTGCGGGTCGATGGCCGCGCCGTCCTTCGTGACGGAGAAGTGCAGGTGCGGCGTCATGCCCGCCTCGGCGAGCGAGGTCTCCCCGACCGCGCCGATCACCTGTCCGGCGGAAACGTACTGCTCCGGCGCGACGGTCGGCACGCTTTGGAGATTGGAATAGGTGGTCTCGTAGCCGCCGTCGTGAGAGATGACGACGGTGGTGCCCATGAGATCGTCGTCCGCGACGGAGAGCACCGTGCCCGAGCTGGCGGCGAGCACCTGCGTACCGGCGTCCGCCTTGATGTCGATACCGTCGTGTGTGCGCCAGTCGGCAAGCGTCTCGCTGTAGGCCAGCTCCTCCATGCTGAAGGCGGCGACCGTTTCGCCGCTCAGGGGCGAGACGATGAGCCGCGGCGCGACAGGCGTGACCGGCTCAGCGACCTCCTCAGGCTCCTTCTCGGGCACCTTGATCTCCACAGCGGACTGCACCGGCTCGGCAGACTCCTCCGGCTTGATCTCGGGAACCTCCGGTTCGACCGGCTCGGCGGCGATGGGCGTCGTAACCGGCGGCTCGGTCACGTCGGCCGGCGTTTTTTCGGCAGGGGAAGGGAGCAGCATCCAATAGCCCGCGACGGCAAGCGCCGTCAATCCGAGGAACAGGGCTATGTATAAGCCCGTCCCGGTCAGGGAATGCCGCGCGGCGCGGCGTTTCGGTTCATTCATAAGCGTGTCCTTTCTGCCCGCGTGGCGGGCGCTGTGAAATAGAATAGGCTCTGACGGTATTGTGCGCCGCCGAAGCCTTTTCTAAACCATATCTCCCGAAAAATTTTGAGACGGCGCCGTTCATCAAGTGACTTTTCCCCTCCAAGCAGAAAGCTCAGCCATACCTGAGGTATGACTGAGCTCGGGATGGCTTATGCACTTTAGCGGAGGATGAGGCTCCTGCCATCCATCTCCCCGGGCTTTTCAAGGCCCATCACGTCGAGAATGGTCGGCGCGATGTCCGCCAGCCGGCCGGGGCGCAGCTCGCTCCCCGCGCCGCAGAGGATGAAAGGCACAGGATTGGTGGTATGCGCGGTCATGGGACTCACGCCGTCGGCCTGGAGCATCTGCTCGGCGTTGCCGTGGTCGGCGGTGATCATGGCGATGCCGCCCATCTGGAGCGTCGCATCCACGACCTTCCCCACACACTCGTCCACGGTCTCAACGGCCTTGACGGCGGCCTCGTAGTTGCCGGTATGGCCGACCATGTCGCAGTTGGCGAAGTTGAGAATGATAACGTCATACGCGCCGGACTCAATGCGCTCGACGCACTTTTCCGTGACCTCGTAGGCGCTCATCTCGGGCTGGAGGTCGTAGGTCGCGACCTTCGGCGAGGCGACGAGCACGCGGTCCTCGCCGGGATAGGGAGCCTCTACGCCGCCGTTGAAGAAGAAGGTGACGTGGGCGTACTTCTCCGTTTCGGCGATGCGAAGCTGCGTCAGGCCGAGCTTGCCGAGGTATTCGCCCAGACAGTTTTTGAGCGTGATGCGCGGGAAGGCAACGAGCACGTTCGGCATCGTGGCATCATACTCGGTGTTGCAGACGTAGGTGACGGGAAAATACTCGCGCTGGAAGCCGTCGAACGCGGGATCGACGAACGCGCGGGTGATCTCGCGGGCGCGGTCGGGACGGTAGTTGAAGAAGATGATGGAGTCATTATCGGAGATCGTTCCCTCTTTGTCGCAGACGATCGGCTCGACAAATTCGTCGGTCACGCCGCTCTCGTAGGATGCGCGGACGGCGGCGACGGGATCGTCGCTCTGAATACCCTCACCGTAGACCATCGCGTCATAGGCACGCTCGAGACGGTCCCAGCGCTTATCGCGGTCCATCGCGTAGTAGCGCCCGATGACGGTCGCGATCTTACCGACGCCCAGCTCGGCGCACTTTTTCTGCGCCGCGGCGACAAAGTCCGCGCCGGAGGTCGGGGAAACGTCGCGCCCATCGAGGAAGCAGTGCAGGTACACGCGCTTGAGCCCCTTGATGCCGGCCATCTTCAGCAGCGCCCAGACGTGCTCGACGGTGGAGTGAACGCCGCCGTCGGAGAGCAGGCCGTAGAGGTGCAGCGCCGTTCCCTTTTCCAAACAGGCGTCCATCGCGGCGTTGTAGGCGGGATTTTCAAAGAAGGTGCCGTCCTCGATCGCGCGGGAGATGCGCGGCAGATCCTGAAACACCACTCGGCCGCCGCCGATGTTGGTGTGGCCGACCTCGCTGTTTCCCATCTGTCCGGCGGGCAGGCCCACGTCCAGACCGGAGGCGGCAAGCGTCGTGTGCGCATACTCACCGTTCAGACGGTCGAGCACGGGCGTATTCGCGCCGCGCACGGCGTTGCCCCGCACCTCATCGCTCAGGCCGAAGCCGTCCATGATGACGAGGGCGGTGGGAGTTTTATTCATAGAAAGGACTCCTTTCGATTCAGCCCTGATTGGCTGCGTTGACAATGTCCATGAACTTGCCCGCGTCGAGGGACGCGCCGCCGATCAGGCCGCCGTCGATGTCCTCATGACCGAGCAACTCGGCGGCGTTGGCGGGATTCATCGAGCCGCCGTACTGGATGGTGACGGAACGCGCGATGCGCGCGCCGTACATCGAACGTATGGTGGCGCGGATGAAGGTGCAGACCTCGGCGGCCTGCTCGCCGGTGGCGGTCTTGCCGGTGCCGATGGCCCAGATCGGCTCATAGGCGATCACGCAGCGGCGGACGTTCTCCGCGGCCACGCCGGAGAGCGCTGACTTGACCTGAAGCGCGACAAGCTCCATCGTCACGCCCATCTCGCGCTGCTCAAGACTCTCGCCCACACAGACGATGGGGTTGAGCCCCGCGTTCAGCGCGGCGTGGACTTTCTTATTGACAATCATGTCCGTTTCGCCGAACATGGCGCGGCGTTCGCTGTGGCCGACGATGACGTATCTTACGCCGAGGTCGCGCAGCATCTCGGCGGACACCTCGCCGGTGTAGGCGCCGTGAGACTCATAAAACAGGTTCTCCGCGCCAACGGCCACGCGGCTGTCCTTGAAGGCGCGGACCGCGGCGGGAATATCCACGCTCGGCACGCACACGACAACGTCGCACCACTTGGTCTTGGGCAGCAGCGCCTTGAAATCGTCCGCGAACTGCTTGGTCTCGGTGGCGGTCTTGTTCATTTTCCAGTTTCCGGCAATGATGGTTTTGCGGTATCTGCGATTCATAATGTTTATTCTCCTGATCTATATAAAAATGGGATAGGCTGTCTTTACTTATCAAGCAGGCAGGCGACGCCGGGCAGCTCCTTGCCCTCAAGGAACTCGAGCGACGCGCCGCCGCCGGTGGAAATGTGCGTGATCCTGTCGGCGAAGCCGAGCTGCTCGGCCGCCGCCGCGCTGTCGCCGCCGCCGATGATGGTCACCGCGCCGCTCTCGGCGAGCGCCTGGGCCATAGCCTTGGTGCCGTTCGCGAAGGCGGGAAACTCAAAAACGCCCATCGGGCCGTTCCAGACGATGGTACCCGCGCCGCGCGTCGCGTCGCAGAACAGGCGAACTGTCCTCGGGCCGATGTCCATGCCCATCATGTCGGCGGGAATGTGCATTGTGTCCACCACGACCGGCTCGGCGTCGGCGGAAAACTCCTTCGCCGCGACGGTGTCCACCGGAAGCAGGAGCTTGACGCCCTTTGCCCTGGCTTTCTCGATCATTTCGAGCGCGTAGGCGCACCTATCCTCCTCGAGCAGGGACTGGCCGATCTCCCCGCCCTGCGCCTTTGCAAAGGTGTAGGCCATGCCGCCGCCGATGATAACGGTGTCGGCCTTTTCGAGAAGGTTGTTGATGACGGCGATCTTGTCGCTGACCTTCGCGCCGCCGAGCACGGCGACAAACGGGCGTTTGGGATCGTTGAGCGCCTTGCCCATGACCTCCAGCTCGCGCGCGACCAGCAGACCGGACACGGCGGGCAGGAACGCGGCCACGCCGGCGGTGGAGGCGTGCGCGCGGTGGACGCTGCCGAAAGCGTCGGAAACATAGACCTCGGCCATCGAGGCAAGCTCACGGGCGAGCGCGGGATCGTTCTTCGTTTCGCCCGCCTCAAAGCGGGTGTTTTCAAGCAGCATAATCTCGCCGCCCTTGAGCGCCGCGGCCTTGGCCTTTGCGTCGGGACCGACCACGTCATGCGCGAAGATGACCGGCTGCCCCAGCAGCTCGCTCAGACGCTCCGCGACAGGCGCGAGCGTGAGCTTTTTGAGGGACTTCTCCCACTTCTCCTCGGTCAGCTCGGCGGGGTCCTTGCCCTTCTCCGTCTGCTTCTTTACCCACTTTTCAAAGCTCGGCTCGGGCTTGCCGAGATGGGAGCAGGCGATGACCGCCGCGCCCTGCGAGAGCAGATAGCGGATAGTCGGCAGCGCGGCGACGATGCGCTTATCGGACGTGATCGCGCCGGTGGCCTTATCCTGAGGAACGTTGAAGTCGCAGCGCAGCAGGACCTTTTTGCCCGCCACGTCGATGTCGTACACGGTCTTTTTGTTGTAGTTCATGATGATGCTCCTTCTATGTGAATGTTTAAGGATCAGCTTTGCTTTTTCGCCATCTCGCCCGTGCACTTGAGCCCGGGAAAGCCGAGCTGCCTGAGCGCCTCATAGGTCAGGATGGCGACGGAGTTGGATAGATTCAGGCTGCGCGCCTCGGCGCGCATGGGAAGGCGGATGCAGCGCTCATAATGCGCCATACGGAAGCCCTCCGGCAGTCCCGCGGTCTCCTTGCCGAAAAAGAGCCAGCAGCCGTCGTGAAATTCCGCCTCGCAGTAGTCCTGCGGGGCCTTCGTCGTGGCGAGCCAGCAGTCCCGCTCCGCTTCGGGGCACCGCCGGAAGAGATCGTCGAGATTTTCATACACGCATACCTCGACCAGGTGCCAGTAGTCCAGCCCCGCGCGCTTGACCGCGCGGTCGGAAACGTCGAAGCCGAGGGGCTTGACGAGGTGCAGCCGCGCGCCGGTCGCGGCGCAGGTGCGCGCGATGTTGCCGCAGTTCTGCGGGATCTCCGGCTCCACAAGGACGATATTGAGCACAAAGCACCCCCTCCTTTTTCGAAAGTCTGCTTATTATACCTCGTAAAGTTTACAAAATCAACCATAAAACCGTCTTTCATCAACATTATTTTGCGTGTTGCATAAAATCATGCAGAACGCAAAAAACTTTTTGAGAAAATTGCAGGAAAAGGTGGATTTTTTGAAAAGGTTTGTTATAATACAAAATGAATGTAAAGTCATTGCAGAGGGGGCATGTCCGATGGATCAGAAGGTCGCCGTGCTTTTTGTGCCGGATAATATCACCTGTACGGAAGAAAAAACGCCGCTGATGCTGCAGCCCGTTTTGTTCTGCCCCATCCTGACGTGGATGTGCGCGGAGCTTTGCGAGCGCGGCGTCGAGCGGCTTTTTATTGTCTCCGACGTTTCTGCGCAGGAGATCATGCGCCCGTATCTCCCCAAGGGGGCGGACGTCACCTTTGTGGACGGCGCGAGGCACGCGGACGAGCTGCTGCGCCTGCTCGACGGCGAGACGGGCAGCGTGCTGATCGTCAACGGCGTGGTGCTGCCGGTGGGCGTGTTCTCCGGCGGCGTGGTGTATTCCGCTCCGGCGGATGCGTGCCGCGACGTGCTGCGCGAGCACGGCGCGTTCGCGGCCTTTCCCAGGGGCTGCGAGATCTCCAGGGGCTTTCTGCCCGTCGGCGACGCGGAGGAGCTGCGCGCCGCGCAGCCGATGTGCCGCCAGAAGATTGCGGAAAAGCATCTTGCAAACGGCGTCGTCATCATGGATACGAACAGCGTCTATATCGACCCGCGCGTGAAGATCGGCGCGGGCACCGTCCTGCTCCCCGGCACGATTCTGCGGGGCGAGACGGTGATCGGTGAAGGCTGTACCATCGGCCCGAACGCGATGGTGCGCGACTGCACGGTGGGAGACTTCACCGAGATCAACGTCTCACAGACCAACGAGAGCGTCATCGGCAGCCACACGACGGTCGGCCCCTTCGCCTACGTTCGCCCGAACTCGACGATCGGCGACCACGTCAAGGTTGGCGATTTCGTGGAGATCAAGAACTCCGTCATCGGCAACGGCACGAAAATTTCGCACCTCACCTACGTCGGCGACAGCGACTGCGGTGAGCGCGTGAATTTCGGCTGCGGCACCGTGACGACGAATTACGACGGCTTCAAAAAGTATCGCTGCACCATCGGGGACGACAGCTTCATCGGCTGCAACACCAATCTGGTCGCGCCGGTCAAGGTGGGCGAGGGCAGCTACATCGCCGCCGGTTCCACCATCACCGACGACGTGCCCGCCGACGCGCTGGCGCTCGCCCGTATGAAGCAGACGGTCAAGGAGGGCTGGGCGGCCCGCCGCCGCGCCCTGCTCGGCAAAAAAGAGAAGTAAAAATTTTTTACATAAAAACAACGATACTAAGGGAGAGTGGAAACAATGATTTCTCACGGCAAGGACATCAAGATCTTCACAGGCAACGCAAACCCCAAATTAGCGGCGGACATCTGCAAGCTCATCGGCACCAAGCTCGGCGAGAGCGAGGTCAAGAGCTTCGCGGACGGCGAGGTCTCCGTCTCGCTCTATGAAACCGTGCGCGGCAGCGACGTGTTCCTCATCCAGTCCACCTGCAAGCCCGTCAACGACAGTTTGATGGAGCTGCTGATCATGGTGGACGCCTGCCGCCGCGCCAGCGCGGGGCGCATCACGGCGGTCATGCCCTACTTCGGCTACGCCCGTCAGGACCGCAAGGCCAAGAGCCGCGATCCCATTTCCGCAAAGCTGGTGGCGAATATGCTCGTTGCCGCGGGCGTTGACCGCGTGCTGACCATGGACCTGCACGCCAGCCAGATCCAGGGCTTTTTCGACATTCCGGTGGACAACCTCTACGGCAACCCCATCTTCGTCGATTACTACGCCAGGAAGTTTGGCTCGGTCTGCGAGGACATGGTCGTCGTTTCCCCCGACGTCGGCTCCGTTGCCCGCGCCCGCACCTTCGCGCAGAAGCTGCACATGAACCTTGCCATCGTCGATAAGCGCCGTCAGAAGGCCAACCAGTGCGAGGTCATGAACGTCATCGGCGACGTGGAGGGCAAGGAGTGCATCCTCTTCGACGACATGGTGGACACCGCCGGTTCTCTGTGCAACGCGGCCAAGGCCATCGTCGAGGTCGGCGGCGCGAAGAAGGTCTACGCCTGCGCCACGCACGGCGTGCTCTCCGGCCCCGCGCTCGGACGTCTGGAGGCGAGCTGCATCGAGGAGCTGGCCCTGCTCGACACCATCCCTGCGCCCGTAGGCGAGGCGGAGCTTGCCAAGGCCCGCATCAAGTACCTGACGATCGCGCCCATGTTCGCCGAGGCGATCGAGCGCACCTATCAGGAGATCTCCATCGCAAAGCTGTTCAACTAAAGCAAAAGGGAGGGGGCGCGGTCGCGCCCCCTTTCAGGTAGTCACTATGTTTTTTGCAAAGAAAGTCACCGGCCCGGCGGAGTGGCTGCTCGTCTGTCTCGGCAACTACGGCAAGCAGTACGAGAACACGCGCCACAACATCGGCTTCATGGCTGCCGAGCGGCTCATCGAAAAGCGCGACCTGCGCTGCAACCGCCTGCGCTTCCGCGCGCTCACGGAGCTCATCGAGTTCGGCGGCGCGCGCGTGCTGCTGATGCTGCCGCAGACCTATATGAACCTCTCCGGCGAGGCGGTCGGTGAGGCGGCGCGGTTCTACAAAATTCCGAGCGACCATGTGCTCGTCATTTACGACGACGTGTCGCTGCCGCTCGGCAAGCTGCGCATCCGCGACAAGGGCTCCGCCGGCGGGCACAACGGCATTAAGAATATCATCGCGCACCTCGGCACCGACGTGTTCCCGCGCGTGAAGGTCGGCGTCGGCGCGCCGAGCCACCCGGACTACGACATGGTGGACTGGGTGATCGGCACCTTCTCCGCGCAGGAGAAAAAGGTCGTGGACGAGGCGCTCGACCGCGCGCTCGACGCGGCGGAGTGCGTTATCTCCCGCGGCGTGACCGAGGCGCAGAACCGCTTCAATTAAAGTAAAGTTTATCATTCGTTCATTTACTTTTCTCCTCCGGCGTAGTATACTGCCGGAGGAGAAGTCCTTATAGAGAACATCGAAAACAATGTGTGTGGGTACAGATCGTCCGGACGGGGGGTGGTTTGCGCCCTTTTGCGCGCTGCGGCGGAAAGGAGGGGAACGTGTGCAGGAACTGAACCGGCTGATGATGTCGCTGCCGGAGCTGCGGGAGCTGGCGGAGATCGTCCGCTTCGGCACGGGACCGGCGGCGGTCAGCGGCGTGAGCGGCGTTCACCGTGCAATGCTCGGCGCGGCGCTGCGCGAGGAGACGAAGCGCCCCCTCGCCGTGCTCTGCGCCGACGAGCAGGAGGCGCGGCGCATGGCCGCCGACCTCGCCACGCTGACGGGAGAGGAGAGCGTGACGCTCCTCTCCCGCGAGTGGCAGCTGCGCGACCGCGTGGCGGCATCCCACAGCTTTGAGCAGGAGCGGCTGGACGCGCTGTGCCGCATGGCGTTCGGGAAAGCGCCGGTCGTCGTGGCTGCGGTGGACGCCATGCTCCAGCGCACCCTGCCGCCGGCGGCGCTGCGCGACGCGGTGCTGACGCTCAAGCTCGGCGAGGAGCACGACCTGCGCGCGCTCGCAGAACGGCTGACCGCCGCGGGCTACGTCCGCTGCGAGCAAGTCGAGGGCGCGGGGCAGTTCGCCGTGCGCGGCGGCATTTTGGACGTCTACTCCCCCATGAGCGCGCCGGTGCGCGTGGAGTTTTTCGACACCGAGATCGACGCGATGGGCGAGTTCGACGCCGCCACGCAGCGCCGCACGAAGAATATCGACACGCTGACCGTGCTGCCCGCGGCCGAGGTGCTGCCCTTCGCCGCCGAGGGCGGGCGCGAGGCGATGCTCGCGCGCATGGAGCACGCCGCCGCGCAGCTTGCGAAAAAGGAAGCGACGGAAAAGACCGCCGCGCTCCTCCGCGCGGACGCGGAGCGCCTGCGCGAGAGCCTGCCGCTCGGCGGCATGGACCGCTACCTCGCCGCCGCCTATCCGACCGCCGTGTGCGCCGCGGACTATCTTCCGGAGGACGCGATCGTGCTCGTCTGCGAGGGCGGGCGCGTGACGGAGCGCGCAAAGGGCTTCGCCTTCGAGCTGGGCGAGGATCTGAAGCTCCTGCTGGAGGAGGGCGCGCTCGCGGGACAGTTCGCCGCGCTTGCCCTTGACCTCGACGAGCTGACGCGGCGGCTTCGCGTGGGCCGCCCGCTGATCTTGTGCGACAGCCTGCCGACCTCGCGCTATCTCGCGCCGCCGAGGGCGCTTTTGAGCGTCAACGCGCGCCAGCTCCCCTCCTACGGCGGGAGCCTCGAGACCGCCGAGGCGGACATGGAGCACTATCTCGCCGCCGGGAGCGGTGTGCTGGTGCTCTGCGGCAACGAAACGCGCGCGAAAAACCTGCACCGCCTTTTGGACGAGCGCGGTGTGCGCGCGCGGCTCGACCCCGCCAACAGGACGCTGCCCGCCGCGGGTGAGACCGTTATCGGTCTCGGCGCGCTGAGCGCGGGCTGCGAATACCCGCAACTCCGCCTCGTTATTCTGACCGAGGGACAGCTTTTGAAGCCGTCCGGCGGCAAGACGCCCCGCGCCGTGCGACAGAAAAAGGACTCGAACCGCCAAAAGCTACGCTCCTATACCGATCTGACGCCGGGCGACCTCGTCGTTCACCAGCGCCACGGCATCGGACGCTTCGTCGGCATGGAGCGCATCCGCGTGGACGGCGCGGACAAGGACTATATCAAGATCGCCTATGCCGGCAGCGACAGCCTGTACGTCCCCGCGACACAGCTCGACATGGTGTCGAAGTACATCGGCAGCCACGGCGGCGGAGAGGACGGCGGGCAGGTCAAGCTCAGCCGTCTCGGCGGCACGGACTGGACGAGGGCGAAGTCCCGCGCCAAGGCCGCGGCGAAGGACCTTGCCAAGGGCCTCATCAAGCTCTACGCCGAGCGGCAGCGCCGCCCCGGCTTCGCGTTCTCGCCGGACTCGACCTGGCAGCGCGAATTTGAGGACGCCTTCGACTACACCGAGACCGACGACCAGCTCCGCGCCATCGCGGAGATCAAGGCGGACATGGAGCGTGCGCGGCCGATGGACCGCCTGCTCTGCGGCGACGTGGGCTACGGCAAGACCGAGGTCGCGCTGCGCGCGGTGATGAAATGCGTGCTCGACGGCAAGCAGGCGGCGATTCTGGTGCCGACCACGGTGCTCGCCCAGCAGCACTACGCTACCGCCATCAACCGCTTCCGCAGCTTTCCCGTCACGATTGAGGTGCTAAGCCGCTTCAAAACGCCGGCGCAGAGGAAAAAGATCTTGCAGGACGCGGCGGAGGGCCGCATCGACCTGCTCATCGGTACGCACTCGCTGCTGCAAAAGGGCCTGCGCTTCAAGGATCTCGGCCTGCTCGTCATCGACGAGGAGCAGCGCTTCGGCGTGACGCACAAGGAAAGGCTCAAGGAGCTTTCCCGTCAGGTCGATACGCTCACGCTCTCCGCGACGCCCATTCCGCGCACGCTGAACATGGCGCTTTCGGGCCTGCGCGATATGTCCACCATCGAAATGCCGCCGCAGGACCGCCAGCCAGTGCAGACCTATGTGCTCGAGCACGACTGGGGCGTGATCGCTGAAGCCATCCGGCGCGAGCTTTCGCGCGGTGGGCAGGTCTACTACCTGCACAACCGCGTGGAGACCATCGACCGCTGCGCCGCGCATCTCAAGGCGCTGCTCGGCGAGGAGGTCAGCATCGCGGTGGCGCACGGCAAGCTCGACGAAAAGGGGCTTTCCGCCGTCATGCGGGAGTTTTCCGACAGCGAGGCGCAGGTGCTCGTCTGCACGACCATCATCGAAACGGGCATCGACATTCCGAACGTCAACACGCTCGTCATCGAGGACGCCGACCGGCTCGGCCTTGCCCAGCTCCATCAGATCCGCGGCCGCATTGGGCGCAGCGCGCGGCGGGCCTACGCCTACATGACCTACCGCCCGGGCAAGATCCTCACCGAGGTCGCCGCCAAGCGCCTGACCGCCATCCGCGAGTACGCGGAGTTCGGCTCGGGCTTCCGCATCGCCATGCGCGATCTGGAGATCCGCGGCGCGGGCAATCTGCTCGGCCCCGAGCAGTCGGGCTACATGATGAGCGTGGGCTATGATATGTACCTCCAGCTGTTGGAGGAGGCCGTGCTTGAGGAGCGCGGCGTGAAAAAGTCCGCCCGTGCGGACTGCTCCGCCGACCTGACCGTCTCCGCCAACCTGCCGGAGAGCTATATCCCCTCGCCCGAGCAGCGCATGGACGTGTACCGACGCATCGCGGCGGTGCGCACGCGCGAGGACTCGCAGGATCTTCTCGACGAGCTGCTCGACCGCTACGGCGAGCCGCCGGCGAGCACGCTCGCCCTGCTCGACATTGCCATGCTGCGCGGCGAGGCCTGCGAGGTGGGCGTCCGCGACGTTTCCCAGCGCGGGGACACCGTCACCTTCACCTTCGGCGGCGAGCTGCCGGTCGAGGCGGTGATGCGCGTGTGCACGATGGGGAAGAACAAGCGCCGCCTGACGCTCTCCGCCGGCGCGGAGCCAAAGCTCGCGCTGCGGCTCGAAAAGGGCGAGGAGTCTCTCAAAGCGGCGCTTGCGCTGGTCGAGAGCCTGAGATACGAGAGCACAGACGCCGAAAACGGCGCTGTACGATAAAATCAAACAAAGAAAGAGGAAAAACGATGAAAAGAATGTTGGGGCTGGCGCTTGCGCTAACAATGCTGCTCTCGCTCGCCGCCTGCGGCGAAAAGGAAAGTCTCGGCGGGGGCGAGGTCAAGGAGGGCCTGTGCTACGAGCTGACCGGCATTTCGCCCGACGCGGCCGCCATGACCGTGGACGGCGTCGAGGTGCCGATGGATATGTATTTCTACAATATCTGCCTTGCCGCCTCCTACATGGAGAGCTATCTGAGTATGTACGGCATGGACTTCGACTGGGCGCTGGAGATCGAGGATGGTATGACCATGCTCGACGCCGTGCAGGAGGGCTCGCTGAGCAACACCAAGAGCTTTGCCGTCATCGAAAAGCTGGCGCAGGAAAATAACGTCGTCCTTGACGAGGACGCGCTTGAGAGTTTGAAAACGCAGCGCGATCAGACCGTGGAGAACCTCGGCGGCGAGGAGGAATTTCTCGCCGAGCTGGACAGGATTGGCCTGAGCGAGGAAAGCTACGACCGGATGTGCCGCTCGGAATACCTCTACAGCGCGCTTGAAGATCTGGCGGCGGCCGAGGGCAGCAGCCTCTATGTCACCGACGAGCAGCTCGTCGCCTATGCCGCCGAGCAGGGCTACATGACCGCCGACCACATCCTGCTGCTCACGCGCGATATGTCCACCTATGAGGAGCTGGACGACGAGACAAAGGCGGAGAAGAAGGCGCTCGCGGAGGAGATCAAGGCCAAGCTCGACGCCTACACCGGCGACGATCTCACGGGCTACTTCACCGAGCTTGCCGACGAGTACAGCGAGGACTCCGGCCGCGCGTCCAGTCCCGAGGGCTACACGTTCGGCTCCGGTCAGATGGTCGAGGAGTTTGAAAATGCCGCCGCCGCGCTCGGCGAGGGCGAGGTCAGCGAGATCGTGGAGAGCTATTACGGCTACCACATCATCCTCCGCAAGCCGCTCGACGAGACGAAGGCCGTCGAAGCGGTGCGCGAGAGCTACTTCGACGATATGGTCAGCGAGCGCGTGGAGAATGCGATGGTCGAGCTGGCCAACGGCGTGGAGGAGCTGGATATTGCCGCCATCTACGACGCTTTCTCCGCCCGCATGAGCGCCGAGGCGGATGATACCGCCGAGACGGAGGATGAGAATACGACGGAAAACGGGCAGGAAACGGACGAAACCTGAGAACGACGCAGGAAATGCTGCAAAGCTGTTAATTATTTAACAAAATGCAAGGAAAGCGTCAGTTTTTAAGTGAAAAAATGAAATTTTGCAGTTGATTTTTCATGCGCCCCTGTTGTATAATCAAAAGCGAAAAATACTCCACCTATGGAATATCAAAATTTAATGAAAAAAGGAGACATCCCATGAAAGAACTCTACGTCGTGAATTGCTGCCGTACCGCGGTCGGCTCCTTTGGCGGCTCCCTCAAGAACACCCCCGCCGCCGAGATGGGTGCTATTGTCGTTAAGGAAGCCCTCAAGCGCGCCAACGTCGCGCCCGAGAACGTCGATGAGCTGATGTTCGGCTGCATCCTCACCGCCGGTCTCGGTCAAAACGTCGCCCGTCAGGTCGGCGTCGGCGCGGGCCTGCCCTACTCCGTTCCCGCCTACACCGTCGGCATGGTCTGCGGCTCCGGCATGAAGTCCGTCATCGAGGCGGGCCGCGCCATCCTCGCCGGCGACGCCGACATCATCGTTTGCGGCGGCACCGAGAACATGAGCGCCGCTCCCTACGCCGCTCCCGACGCCCGCTGGGGCGCGCGCATGGGCGACAAGAAGCTGGTCGATACCATGATCAAGGACGGCCTGTGGGACGCTTTCAACAACTATCACATGGGCACCACCGCCGAGAACATCTGCGACGTGTGGGGCATTACCCGCGAGGAGCTGGACGCTTTCGGCGTCGCCTCCCAGCAGAAGACCGAGGCCGCGCAGGCCGCCGGCCGCTTTGACGACGAGATCGTTCCCGTCCCCGTCAAGGTCAAGAAGGAGATCGTAG
>CAVKBJ010000016.1:0-3408 GCA_963654505.1 Lachnospiraceae bacterium | reverse complement strand
TACAGCAAGGAGGTGCAACGGATGGCAAAGTGCGAGTTTTGCGACAAGGGTGTGACCTTTGGTATTAAGGTCTCCCACTCCCACAGACGTTCCAATCGTCCTTGGAAGCCCAATGTCAAGCGCGTGAAGGCGATGGTCAACGGTACGCCCCGCCATGTCTATGTTTGTACCCGCTGTCTGCGTTCCGGTAAGGTTACCCGCGCGATCTAAGAGATAGCAGTAAAAGCCGCTCGTTCAGAGCGGCTTTTTTCTATGCTTCCGAGCCCTGCGCTCTCCTCCGCGCGGCGAGCCTGTCGTTGAGCTTTTTGTAGATGCGCTCGCGGAACCACGGCTCGCTGCTCGCCGCAGCGGCCTCCTCCGGAGTGAACCATCTCACGCCGCTGTTCTCGTCCGGCTTGGCGCACAGCGCGTCGCCGTCGTCGGCGATCAGGAGGTAGGTCACATTCAGGTGCAGGTGCGAGGAAACGTACCTCCCCCGCTTCTCATGCCCGTCCACGGTGAGGATCTCCAGCGAGAAAATATTCTCCGACGCGGCCCGAACGTGCTCGATGCCGCTCTCCTCCCGCACCTCGCGCAGCGCGACGGCGAGCAGATCGCGCTCCCCGTCGGCGTGTCCGCCGAGCCACGCCCAGGAATCGTAGATATTGTGATAGGCCATCAGCACGCGGTCATGCGCCTCGTTCGTCACCCACGCAGAAGCCGTCATGTGCATCCGGTCGTTCTCGCGCGTGAACACGTTCTCCTCCTCGCGCAGCGCACGAAGGAGCAGTGCGCGGTCGCGCGCTTCCTGCTCGTTGTGCGGTTCATAGCGCTTTAGCTGCTCCAAAAGCTCCATATCCTTCTCCTTACCGAAAAAGGCGGTCTGCGCGGACCGCCTTTTCTGTATCATACCCATCCGTTGTCCATTTCGCGCTTGGGGGCGCGGCTCATCAGACGATGGATCATGCTCCCGACCTCCGCGCCGTTGTAGAGAACGTCGCACATCGCCTCGCAGATCGGCATTTCCACGCCCAGCGAGGCCGACAGCTCCTTCGCGCTGACGGCGGCATAGTAGCCCTCGACCACGCCGCCCATGTCGTCAACGACCTCCTGCGGCGTTCTTCCCTGTCCGATGGCGATGCCCGCGCGGTGGTTGCGCGAGTGCATCGACGTGCAGGTGACGATCAGATCGCCCATGCCCGCAAGGCCCGCAAGCGTTTCCCGGCGTCCGCCGAGCCGCTCGGCCAGCCGCGAGGTCTCCGCCATCGCGCGCGTGATGAGCAGCGCCTTGGCGTTGTCGCCGAGGCCGAGGCCGTCGCTCACGCCGCAGCACAACGCCGCCACGTTCTTGAGCGCGCCGGCAAGCTCCACGCCGATCACGTCGTCGTGCGTGTAAACGCGGAAACGCTCGTTGGTGAACGCGCGCTGGATCAGCTCCGCGGTCTCCTCGCTGTTCGAGGCGGCGACCACGCCGGTCGGCATGGCGCGCGCGACCTCCTCGGCGTGCGAGGGGCCGGAGAGCACGGCGATGGAGTGCCTGTTTCCCGTTTCCTGCGCGATGATCTGCGACATCCGCAGGTGCGTGCCGCGCTCGATGCCCTTTGTGACCGAGAGCAGCGTCGCGCCGCCCGGCAGGTGCGGCGCCGCCGCGCGCGCCACCGCGCGCAGCGCGAAAGACGGCGAGGCAAAGACGACGAGCTCCGCTCCGCTCAGACAATTTAGGTCTCCTGTGATTTGCAAATCCGTCGGGAGCTGTACGCCGGGCAGTAAAGGATTTTCCCTTGTCTGCGTAAGCTGCTCCGCCTTTTTCGGGTCATGTGACCAAAGCGTGACCGTGTGCCGGTTTTGACGCAGCAGCATCGCGAGAGCGGTGCCCCAGCCGCCGCTGCCGAGTACAACAACGTTCATTTCTTTTCCTCCTCCGGTTTAGGTGCGCTGACGTGGAAACGGAACTTGTTTTCGGTCCCGTTCAAAAGCCGTTTGATGTTTTCGCGGTGCGCCCAAAGCACGAGCGCCGCCATCAAAAGCGCGATGACCGTCGCAAACGGGTCGCCGAACACGAGCTGCGTCGTGATCGGGAAAGCCACCGCCACGCTCACCGAGCCGAGCGACACGTAGCGCGTCGTCAGCCACAGCAGGGCGAACAGTCCCCAGCACACGGCCGCGATGCGCCAGTCGAGCAGCAGCGTGAGCGTGGCCGAGCAGAGGATACCCTTGCCGCCTTTGAACTTCGCCGTGCAGGGGAACATATGCCCGAGCACGCAGAACAGCCCAGCCCAGTATTTGAAGTGCAGGACGTACTCCGCCTGCTCCGCCGCGGTCAGCGGAACGTCCGGCATCATGCGCGGGTCGAAGCGCGCGCCGAGCCAAGCCGCGATGCCCACCGCGGCGGCCGCCTTGAGCATATCGCAGGCGATGACGAGAAGCGCGTACCGCGCGCCGTAGGTGCGGTAGAAGTTCGTCAGCCCCGCGTTGCCGCTGCCGTGGGTGCGCACATCGTCGTGAAAAAAGAGTCTTGAGGTGAAGATCGCCCCGTTGAAGCAGCCGCAGAAATAGGCGGCAACCGCCGCAAAAAGGTAGTCAATACGCGCAAGAAAGCCGAAAAACAGAATGGCAGGCAAGTACATTTCCTTTACTCCTCCTTATCCCCCTTCTGCCGAACGGAGAGAATGATGGGCGTGCCCTCCAGTCCGAAAACGCCGCGGATGCAGTTTTCGATATAGCGCTGGTACGAGAAATGAAAGAGCTGCCGGTCGTTGCAGAAGATGACGAAGTGCGGCGGGCAGACGCCCACCTGCGTCATGTAGTAGATCTTCAACCGCTTGCCCTTGTCCGTCGGCGGCTGGACGCGCGTCTGCGCGTCCTCAAGCACGTTGTTGAGCATACCGGTCGTGATGCGGGTGCAGGCCTGAGAGCGAACGTAGTTGATGAGCTCGAAGAGCCGCGGCACGCGCTGGCCGGTCGCCGCGGAGATAAAGAGGATCGGCGCGTAGGTCATGTAGGAAAGGTCGCGGCGGACGTCCTCGCGCATCTTGTCCATAGTCCTGCCGTCCTTTTCGACGAGGTCCCACTTGTTGACCACGATGATGCTCGCCTTACCCGCCTCGTGCGCGAGACCTGCGACCTTGGTGTCCTGCTCGGTCACGCCCTCGGTGGCGTCGATCATGATAAGGCACACGTCCGCGCGGTCAATGGCCATCGTCGCGCGCAGGACGCTGTAGCGCTCGATGTTTTCCTCGACCTTCGACTTCTTGCGCATACCGGCGGTGTCGATGAAAACGTACTTGCCCGTCTCGTTTTCAAAGTAGGAGTCGATGGCGTCGCGCGTCGTGCCCGCAACGTCGGAGACGATAACGCGCTCCTGCCCCAGAATGCGGTTCGTAAGCGAGGATTTGCCGACGTTCGGCTTGCCGATGATGGCGACCTTGA
>CAVKBJ010000015.1:0-4093 GCA_963654505.1 Lachnospiraceae bacterium | reverse complement strand
TTTGCGGAACGACGGGAGCGGAAAAAGAGGCGGGAGCCGCATGGCTCCTGCCTCTTTCGTATTGTTTTGCTCTGCGGGGATCAGGCCGCTTTCTTCTCCTTGGCGATCTCGGCCTTCTGGAGCAGGAACACCGCGACCAGAAGCGCAAGACCCACGAGGTCGGTGACGGTGCCGGGAATGACCATCAGCAGGCCGCCCGCGACCAGCGCGAGACGGGAGAACCACTTGAGGTCGTGGATCAGGTAGCCCATCAGGCCGGCGGCGATAGACAGCATACCAAGCGACGCGGAGATGGTGATGGAGGCAACGTCGAAGAAAGTGAACTCGCCGATGAAGATCAGCGCGTTGTTGTACGCAAAGACGTAGGGGATAACAAACGCGGCGATCGCCAGACGGGTGGCGTTCCATGCGGTCTGCATCGGGGGCGCCTTGGCGATGGCGGCGCCGGCATACGCGGCGAGCGCAACGGGAGGCGTGATGTCCGCGACGATGCCGAAGTAGAACACGAACATATTGGCGGCCAGAATGTGCATACCCATGCCGTTGATGAGGATGGGGGCGCAGGTGGAGGCCATGATGATGTAGTTCGCGGTGGTGGGAACGCCCATGCCGAGGATGATGCAGCAGATCATCGTGAGGAACAGCGCGATGAACAGGTGGCCGTTGGAGAGCTGAACGACGTAGGTGATCAGCTTGCCGCCGAGACCGGTCATCGTGATGCACACGGAGATGATACCCGCGATACCGCAGGCGATGCCGATGGACAGGCAGTTCTTGCCGCCGTTTTCAAGGCCGTTGACGAACTTGGTCGGGGTCATGCGGTCGTCCTTATTGATGAGGCTGACCGCGATGGAAACGAGGGTGCCGTAGATGGCGCTCTTGGCCATGGTCTCACCGGCGATGACCATCCATGTCAGGATGATGAGGGGCAGGAGCAGGTAGATCTTCGGCAGGAGCTTGCCCCACTTGGGCAGCTCCTCACGCTTGAGGCCGACGAGACCGAGCTTCTTGGCCTTGAAGTGAACGCCCATGAAGATGCCGAGGAAGTACAGGAACGCGGGCAGGATCGCCTTGACGATGATCTCGGAATACTGATAGCCGGTCATTTCCGCCATGATGAACGCCGCGGCGCCCATGATGGGGGGCATGATCTGGCCGCCGGTGGAGGACGCAGCCTCGACCGCGCCGGCAAACTGCGGGGGATAGCCGGTCTTTTTCATCATCGGAATGGTGACGGAGCCGGTGGTGACGGTATTGCCGACGGAGGAGCCGGAGACCATGCCGCACAGGGCAGAGGAAACGACGGCGACCTTCGCGGGACCGCCGGAGGCCCAGCCGACCAGCGCGTTCGCGCAGTCGATGAAGAAGTTCGCAACGCCGGTCGCCTCAAGGAAGGCGCCGAAGAGCAGGAACAGGGCGATGTAGGTCGAGCAGACGGAGATCGGGGTGCCGATGATGCCGTTGGTGGTGTAGAAGATGTTGTACACCACGAGCGCCAGACTCATTCCGCGGCCGATGAAGGCGTAGAGAATGAAGCAGGTCGCGACGCACAGGATGGGCAGGCCCACCGCGCGGCGGCAGCATTCGGCAAGCACGAGCGTACCGATGATGCCGAGGATGATCTCGGTCTGGCCGATGGCAATACCCATCGACACGATCTTGTTGAAGTTGAAAACGTAGTAGAAATACGGGACGCAGCCGATGATCGCGAGCGCGATGTCGTACCACGGCATGGAGTTGGGCTTGACGTTGCCCTTCTTAACGGGGTAGATGAAGAACGTAAAGAGAACGACGAAGCCGACAAACAGGCAGCGGCGGATCTGGCCGCTCCAGGTGGCCCAAAGGTTCATGTAGACCATGAAAACCATGAACGCGGCAAGCACGTAGCGCAGGACCAGCTTGGGCTTGCCCTCCCAAATACGGGTGTTGGACTCACGGTCATACTTTTTCATGATCGCGTCAACGTCTTCCATTGTACCGACGTCAACGTCTGCGACCGGTGTTTCCAAGACTTTCTTTTCAGCATCAGTCATTTATGTATCCTCCTTTTTATTGCTGAACACCGTGCGCTCAACAGAGGAAATACTCGTAGTTGAAGCACACCAGCGAATTTCTTCCACACAAATCACGCAGACTGATATCCGCGCCGTCCTTTACCTTCAGGAAGAAGTCGTAAACGGTGGCGACGGCATAGCAGACTCCCGTTCTATCCTGATGTATGCCGGTGATGAGCATGGCTCCGTCGTCGGTATAGCTGAGCTCCTCTCCGGGGTTCAGCTCGACCTGCACGCCGGCGCCGTAAGCGGAATACTTACACTCCTCGGCATAGATCTTCCCTTCGCATATTTCAAACGTGTCCGTCAGCGGATATTGATTGACGGAATGTCTGAAAGTGATCGAAAAGCGATCCCCCTCGTCCATGCGGTAGCGCGCATAGAGCTCGCCGGTATTCTTATTCCGAAGCGTGAGGTAATAGCCGGCGCGGGGGATCATGAGACAGGCCGCTGCAATAATCAAGACTATTGCAGCGGCCATGCTTATGCGTTGACGCAGTTGCACTTTCGCAATCTTTTACAGGAGGGCGTTCTTACAGAACGCCGACCTCCTTGTAGTACTTCTCAGCGCCGGGATGCAGGTCGAAGGAACCGGCAACGGCATCTTCGGCATTGAGGTACTGGAACTTGGCCTGAGAACCGGCGAGCTCGCTCTGGCTCTCGAACATGGCCTTGGTGATCTCGTAGACGACGTCCTCGCTCAGATCCTTGGAGGCGGTGATAACGGCCTTGACGGCGACGCAGACGGTCTCCTCGGGAACGCAGCTGTAGGTGCCGCCGGCGAGGTTCTCCTGAACCAGGAACGGATAGTTGGTGGTCAGGTAGGTAACGGCCTCATCGCTCAGGGAGGGCATATTGAAGTCGTAGGCGGTGGCGAGGTCGGTCAGGGCGGGGGTGGGAGCGCCGGCAACGGTGAAAGCAGCGTCGGCCTGACCGTTCTTCATGGCGTCAGCGCCGCCGGAGAAGGAGTCGTACATGACCTTGATGTCGTCGAAGGTCATACCGTAGGCCTCAAGGACCTGAGCGGCGTTCAGAGCGGTACCGGAGCCGACGTCGCCGACGCAGACGGTCTTGCCCTTGAGATCCTCAATGCTCTTGATGCTGGGGGATGTAACGAGCTGGACGGTCTCGTTGTAGACGCCCGCGACCCACAGGGAGTTGGTGTCGGCAGCGCCGTCGAACATGGTCTCGCCGCCGGAGCCGTTGTGAGCATAGTTCAGAACGTCGGACTGGAGAATGGACATCTGAGCGGAGCCGGCGGTGACGAGCTGGATGTTCGCCTTGGAAGCGCCGGAGTCAACAGCGGTGAGCTTGGAGAGGCTCAGCTTGTTGCCGATGGTGGTGACGAGGGCGTTGCCGACGGCATAGTAGGTGCCGGTGGTGCCACCGGTGGCGATGACGATGTCAACGGGCTTGGTGGTCTCGGTGGCGGCGGCGTCGCCGTCGGTAGTGGTGGTGGTATCGCTGCCGCCGCAGGCAACAAGCGCGAATACCATCGCAACGGACAGGATCAGGGCTAAGAACTTTTTCATACGCAATCTCCTTTTTTGTTTTCCGCTCCTTCGGCGCAGTGGGCAGACAGGAGTTCTGCATAACGGTGTAATCCGTTATGCAGAAACGCCGGCCGGCGTTTCTGCGCTTTTGAAGCGGTCATTTTACCTCCTCTTGAGGCAAGCTCATTATAACTTATTGCAAGTTTTATTGCAAGATGCTTTTACACTTTTGGCTATTCTCACAAAATGGAGGCTGATTTCATTTTCTCAGAGCCTTTCTTTTTTCTCTTATTCTGTCATTTCTCACAAATTTTTGAACGGCGGCCGCTTTTCATTTTCTTCTCGTATGCAAATTTTTAATGCATGGTATTATAAATTTTGCAAGTTTTCTTGCATCCTCCGTCATTTTAGCCAAATCCAAGCAGGAAAAAGCAGTCACTCTGACGAGTGACTGCTTTCCCAAAATTTGCCTCTTATTTCTTTTCCTTATTGTCCACAACGCTCTTGAGCAGGGCGGAGAACTCGTCCATGCTCATCGCGCCGAGG
>CAVKBJ010000014.1:0-2565 GCA_963654505.1 Lachnospiraceae bacterium | reverse complement strand
ACCGCACGTCCGGTTCTGTGAGGGGCAGTAGGCAAACCCTTCACAGCAGAAATATTGCGAAGGGAGTGTCGAGACTGTCTACTCGACAAGGAGCATGGAATATAACTGTGAAAGAGAGATAGCGGGCACTTGAAATCAAAATATGCAGGAAAAAAGCTGCCGCCTGCAAAATGCAGACGGTAACTTCATAGTTTCATGCCTCGCCTTTTTTAATATGCAGACTCTCAAGACCGCTTTTAACCGTGCTGTATCGTACACGGATGCCTCCATCGCATCCAACAGTTCCTCCGTTGATGGCGGTCCAGTTGACCGCGTATCCATTCAGCGCGTAAAGCTGGCGCATAAATTCGCGGGTGCTGCGTCCATTACCCTCGCGAAATGGGTGAATGTAGTTTAGCTCAGCAAAATAGTAGGCGCTGCGGTCTATCAGCATGTCCGGCGTAAGCCCTTGCAAATAGCTTTCCTCGGCTAATTCCGCCAGCAGTCTTGTCAGCTTGCCCTTAATATCTCGATGATTGAGAAAGCGCGTGGAACCCTTCATAATATCTTCCTTGCGGAAGTGCCTGGCAAAGGGATAGATGTCACCCAGTAGATACTGGTGAATACGGCACAAGTGATTGGCGGTAAAACGACCTTGAATCGGATTTGTGAGCAAATCATTCTGCCGGATGACGGAAATATCTGCCTCAAGCTCACGCAGCTTTTTGCCATCCCGCAGGCCAAAACGATTTTTTAGAACATTGGTGTCCTTGTAACAGTAAATTGAGCCAGAAACGGAATAGACATCATACTTCCCAAAGCCTTTATCCATGGATACCGGCTTTCTTCAATCCGTACTGCCGCAGGATAGCAGTTACTGCCGCATCCGCGTTCATCCTGCCGTCTGTCATCTGTTCGCAAAGGCGGAGCGCATTTTCACTTGGCGTCAGCTTTTCGATGGCATGAGTGGCCAAAGTATAGTTGATTTGCTGCTGACTTCTCTTTGTCATGTGTCGGCCTCCTTCTGTAATTTATCCCAGTATATCGTATTGATCACAAAAAATCAACGGAAAGTATTTGACAGTTGACATCAGAGAAGCAAGCTGTATCGATATGTAATCAGCGTCCGGTGGCCGTTTGTTGTCCGCGTAGCCCTTGAAAACTCGATTGTTCGTACTGGACATATATGTTTACTTATGATAGAGCCTTTTGACCTCGTACCTCGGCTCGCAGGTCACGTGGATGCCGAGCCGCTTGTAGAGCTTGACGTCCTCCTCCGAGATGATGACGGAGAAGTGCGCGTCGCAGCCGCGCAGGCCGCCGAGCTGCTGCTGCGCGAGCTGGGCGATGGGATTGGTCAGCGCGGAGATGCACAGCGCGATGAGCACCTCGTCGGAGTGCAGGCGGGGGTTGTGGTGGCCGAGACTGTCGATCTTGAGCCGCGAGATCGGCTCGATGACCTGCGCGGAGATGAGGTCGAGCTTGTCGCTCACGCCGCCCTGCGCCTTGAGCGCGTTGAGCAGCAGCGCCGCGCTCGCGCCGAGCAGAGAGCTGGTCTTGCCCGTGACCACGCGGCCGTCCGGCAGGACCATCGCGCCGGCGGGCGCGCCCGTCTCCTCCGCCTTTTTGAGCGCGGCGGCGACGGCGGGGCAGATGTCCGGCGTGACGCCAGCCTGCTGCATGACCAGCTCCAGCTTGCGGAGCTGGCACTCGTCGGCTTCGCCGCGCGCGACGGAGACCTGCGCGGTGTAGTAGCGGCGAAGGATCTCAAGCCGCGAGGCTTCGCGGCAGGCCTCGTCGTCGATGATGCAGTTGCCCGCCATGTTCACGCCCATGTCGGTCGGGGACTGGTAGGGGCATTTCCCCTGAATTTTCTCAAACATCGCGCGCAGCACGGGGAAGATCTCCACGTCGCGGTTGTAGTTGACGGTGGTCTTGCCGTAGGCTTCGAGGTGGAAGGGGTCGATCATGTTCACGTCGTTGAGGTCGGCGGTCGCCGCCTCGTAGGCGAGGTTGACGGGGTGCTTGAGCGGCAGGTTCCAGATGGGGAAGGTCTCAAACTTCGCGTAGCCCGCGGCGACGCCGTGCTTGTGTTCGTGATAGAGCTGGCTCAGGCAGGTCGCCATCTTGCCGCTGCCGGGGCCGGGCGCGGTGACGACGACGAGTGAGCGGACGGTCTCGATATAATCGTTTCGACCGAAGCCCTCGTCGCTGACGATGTGCGCCACGTCGGAGGGATAGCCGGCGATGGGGTAGTGGCAGTAGTGCTTCACGCCGAGCGCGTCGAGCCGCTTCAAAAAGGCGTCGGCGGAGGGCTGACCGGCGTACTGCGTGACCACGATGCTGCCGACGTACAGCCCCAGCGAGCGGAAAGCGTCCATCAGGCGGAGGCAGTCGTCGTCGTAGCTGATGCCGAGGTCGCCGCGGAGCTTATTCTTCTCAATGTCGTTCGCGCAGACCGCGATGACGATCTCCACCTCGTCCTTGATCTTCTGGAGCATCCGGATCTTGCTGTCGGGCTGAAAGCCGGGAAGCACGCGCGAGGCGTGGTAATCGTCAAAGAGCTTGCCGCCGAACTCCAGATAC
>CAVKBJ010000013.1:0-8234 GCA_963654505.1 Lachnospiraceae bacterium | reverse complement strand
TGCGGAGCGTGTCCGTGTTCCAAATGGGACGGGTCAGGTGTCCCGCCGCCAGAGAGCTGTACGGCATGAGCGATACCCTCATCTGTTTACAGATGGGAATGAGTTCCCGCTCGTCCTCCCGGTAGAGCAGATTATAGTGGTTCTCCATAGCTTCAAACCGCGCCCAGCCATGGTCACGGGCGCAAAGCTGCATATTGTAAAACTGATAGCCGTACATAGCGGAGGCCCCCAGCGCCCGGACTTTGCCCACCTTGACCAGATCATTCAGCGTCTCTATGGTTTCCTCAATGGGCGTTTCATAGTCGAAGCGGTGGATGATATAGAGGTCAAGATAGTCCGTTCCCAGCCGCTTTAGGCCATGCTTACTTCTTCGACCCCATCGCGGGGGGCTTGGGATCACCCAGCTTGAAGCTGCCCTTTTCCAGCTTGATGTTGTGAAGCTCCAAACCGTTTTTGAGATTCTTTTCAAAGCTGGTGCTCGTCAGGATCTGCTTTGCCAGCTGCTGCGGCTTCTTTTCCTCCAGCAGCTTGGAAACGGCGGAGATGGAAACGCTCTTTCCGTCCTCGGGCAGTGCGCCGGCCATCATATCAAAGAATTTGTCGGAGGTCTTCACAGCAAGCTGCAATGCCTCGGCGGACTTCGAATCGCGCAGGAGACGCTCAATCTTCGCGCCGCCGCCGATGTCCTCGATCTGCACCATGCTGTGGATAACGCAGCTGCTCATGAGCTCCAGCGCCGTCTCCCTCGGAACAGCCTCCTTGCCGGAGGCAAACTCGTCCCGCAGCACGTCGAGGGGAGCTGCGATGTGCTCCTTGGCGAATTGGCCCAGCGAACCGAAGCCCGCCCTGCTCAGCTTTTCCTTTGCCTCCCGCAGCGGCGCGTCCACCGCATCACGCTGATCGGCACTCTGCCGCACCGCCTGCGCCTCCGGCATCTCTGCGGCCATCTCCTCCGGGTGGAAACGGGTCAAAAACTCCGTGAACTGCTCGTTGGTCATCAAGCCGTCCTCGCCCAGCTCCACTCCGACGGTGTACTTCACGGCGGCCTCGCCCAGCTCGCGCATGACGCCGAGATATTTGTCCGTATTCATGTGCCGCTCAAAGAAACCCGGCCCGTCCTGACCTGCGGCACGGCGCTGCTCGCGCTCGTTCCTGATCATCTCCATAGCGACCATGCCGCCCACCATCAGCAGTGCGGGCGACTGCGAATTCTGGTTGCAGGTGTAGATGAAATTCTCCGCCTGCTCCTGTCGGTTTATGTCCAGCAGGCTCGAGAGGAACGCCGTACGCACGTTCGTTGCTCTCCAGAGGTTACCAAAATTACCGCTTTCGTAGGAGGCGCACCTTTCCTTCAGCCATTTCGTCATATCGGCCCGATCCACGCGCTGCTGCACGATGTAGGCGTCTCTCTGCGCAGCCTTTTGGATCTCCTGCGCCGACATCCCCGCAAACCGCGCCAGCCCCTTGCGGGCCTTTGCCACGGTGTCCAGCTCGCCCATCCTCTGCTCGGCGTACTTTTTCAGCTCCCGCGCCACGCGGATGTGCCCCTGCTCGAGCGGATTGTGGCCCTCGCCCACGTTCTCCAGCCGCTTCTTTTCCAGATAGGCGTTGGTCTTGGCCAGCAGATCGGCATATTTCTCCGCCAGCGTTTCGCGCTGCTGCGCGTCGCCGGTCAAGCCGTTCTTCGTCAGCCCGGCGATGTCCTCAAAGCTCCTGCGCATATCGCGGAACGCGCCGGAGCGTGTCTGATACCACTTGTCGGAGTCTGCAAGCTGCTTTGTCAGCTTGTCGTTCTGATAGCGCAGGGAGTAGTTGAACAGCGCCTCCGGCTTGTCCCACACCAGCTCGGTGGAGGTGGGATAGCGCTGGCTGAGCACCGCCACGTGGCCGTCCTGCTCGACGACCAGCGGGCGGCCGCTGGTCAACTCCGTCACACCCGCGTTCTCCTTCACGATGAGGCTGCCGTCCTTGTCGAACTGCTCGCAGGTGATCTTCGCGCCGCCCTCGCCGAGGGTGAAGCCGTTGCGCTCCAGAACGTCCTGATAGTTCTCATGGAACAGGAGCGCGGTTTGCTGATAGTTTTTCCCGACGTCCTCGGTTATGTTTACGAATGCATCGCTTACGCCTTTTTTATACTGCTTGTAGTGGGTGTGCTTTTCCGCCAGCTCTTCATAATAGGGCTGACCGCGCTCCTCGCTGTCGCACTCGTTCGAGTAGTTCGTCTCCGCCATGTCGCAGTCATAGCCGATCAGATCGCCGGGGTCGAAAAACTCGGTGATGGGATTTCCGTAGGCGGCGATGCGGTCGGCGGCGGTGGCGAGCCGTATCTGCTCGTGGTCGAGATGCAGAAGATACTGCATATCCTCGTCGGAGATCTTATAGCGTCCGTTTTGCGCGGGTGCAGTGAAGCCCTTCAGGGCCTCCATGGCGATCGTCTGCTCCTGCATGAGCAGGAAGTAATTGTGTGCAAGCTGCTCGGCGGGAAGGCTGGGGTCGCTCATGTCCTCCACCCGCTCCAGCATCTTTCCCGCGATATGCGCGCGCTTCATCACCGCCTGACCGCGCCGCGTCGCAAGATCATCCTCAAGCCCGGCTTTCAGCTCCTCGTCGGTCTTGCCGGCATAAGCGGGGTCGCCGCTCTTTCTCATCTCGGCAATTCGGTCGCTGTAATACTTCTCCCAGTGCGCCTGTTTATCGTCGAACAGGAACGCAATCTCCCTGTTTTCCGCGTCCAGCCGTGCCTTTTCCTCCGGCGTGGCCGTGGGCGGGACGTAATAAAACAGGTGCTGCTCCGCGCGGTCGAGATAGCTGCGGGCATCCGCCTCAATCTCCTGCCGCTCTTGCTCGGTGAGACTGGGGTCGCGGGGATCGCGTCCGCCCTCGTTCAGACGGTATCTGAACTCATTGAGATAGTCGGACTGATACCGGATGTAGGTGTACATCCCCTTTCGAATAGCGGCCGCCCTCTCCCGCCGCGCCTTGCGCTCGTCGGCGGAATAGTGGGGCAGCCCGGGTATCACGCCCTCCCTGCGGATCTGCTTCTCCGAGAAGATGTCCTTGCCCGCAAGGGTGTCATAGATCTCCTCGTTGGAGAACATGGGACGCATCGGACCGTTCAGGTAACGCTCCGCCTCGGCGCGCACCTGCTCATCGGTCAGATTGGGGCGGCTTTTTCTGATATTCGAGTAAAGCCAGCTAAGAGAATTGAAGAAACCCATAAGAAAAATACTCCCTTCGTGTTTTGCCGTTTCCGGCAAAAATTTACTTGCCCTGCGGCTTCAGCACCGGCTGATCCGCCGCCTTGGCTTCTGCCTTGCCGCCCAGCTTGAAGCCGCCCTTTTCCAGCTTGATGCTGTGAAGCTCAAGGCCGTTTTTGAGGTTCTTTTCAAAGCTGGCGCTCGTCAGAATTTCCTTCGCCAACTGCTGCGGCTTTTTCTCCTCCAGCAGCTTGGAAACGGCGGAGATGGGGACGCTTTTTGTGTTCTCGGGCAGCGCGTCGGCCATCATCTCAAAGAATTTGTCGGAGGTCTCCACCGCCAGCTGCAATGCCTCGGTGGACTTCGGCTCGCGCAGGAGACGCTCAATCTTCGCGCCGCCGCCGAGCTCCTCGATCTGCACCATGCCGTGGATGACGCAGCTGCTCATGAGCTTCAGCGCCGTTTCCTTCGACACGGTCTCCTTGCCGGAGGCAAGCTCGCCCCGCAGCGCGCTGATGGGCTCTACGATGCGCTCCTTGGCGAATTGGCCCAGCGCGCCGAATCCCGCCTTGGCAAATTCCTCTTCGGCTTCGCGCAGCGGCTTGTCTATCGGCTCACGCACACGGTTCACAAGGTCTGCCTTCATCTCCTGCGCGGCGGGCAGCTCACGCGCAAGCTGCACAGGATCAACGGTCGCCACAAACCGCGTGAGCTCCTCGCTGTCGAGCGCCTCGGCGGACTGGCCCATGACCTCCTCAATGGCAGCCTCGCCCAGCTGCTTCAGCCGCTCCCGATCAGCCGCGTTCTCGGTAAAGCCGCGCTCGACAGGGCCGATGCCCTCCTGATTTTGGGCGCTGCGCTGCGCGCGCTCGGCCTTGATGAGCTCTGCGGCGATCATGCCGCCTACAAAGCAGGCTGTGTACTCCTGTGTAAGGTCGGTGCTCATGAGATGGGTCTGTGACGTCTTTTTCGGGTCAATGGAGATGGCGCGCACCATAGACCGGCCGCCGGCCAGTATCGTCTGCTTGACGGATTCGGGCAGCTGCTCGGCCTCATAGCTCCCGCGCCGACCGTTGATCCAGCCGGTAAGGTCGGCGCGGCGCTCCGGCTTCTCCTGATATTTCTTCTCACGGGCCATATCGGCGCGGATCTCCTCGCCCGTCATGCCGAAGTATTTCCGGATGTCGTTGCGCGCCTGATCGACAAGCTCGATCTCCTCGAGCTTTCGCTCAAGATACTCCTGCAAAGCACACGCCACGGCGATGTGGCCCCGCTCAAGCGGATTGTGGCCGTCGCCAACGCCTTCCTTCTCCTTTCCGTCAAGGTAGATGCTGCACAGCTTGAGCGCATCCTTATATTTCCGCGCGGTCACCTTGCGCCCGTCTCCGTCCTCGCTCAAAGGCTTGCTCTCAGCAGCCAATGCCTCGAAAGCCTCGCGCATATTTTTGAAATTGTCAGAGCGGGTCTGATACCACTTGTCGGACTCCTTGAGCTGCTTGCAGAGTTTCTCCGTCTCGTATTGAAGGGCGTAGTTGAAGAGAGCCTCCGGCTTATTCCACGTCAGCGTGGCGGAGAGGGGGTCTTTCAGCGACAGTACCGAAACGCGGCCGTTCTGCCGGAACAGCAGCGGACGTCCGCTCTTGAACTCTTCCAGTCCGGCCTTGTCGTTGACGCGGCGGTTGCCCTGCTCGTCAAATTCATCGCACCAGCATTCCGCGCCGTCCTCGCCGCCCAGCGTAAAGCCCCGTCCCTCCACCGTTGGGAGAAATCTTTCGTCCAGATCGAGGTCGCGGCTTTGGACAATGCTCGTCGCGGCGTCGCGCAGGAACCCGTCCAGATTGTCGAGCACCATCTTGCCCTCACGGGTATACCGCTTATAATGCGTGTGCTTTGCAACACGCTTCTCGCGGAACGCATCGCCGCGTTCGGTCAAGCGAACGTCGTCTCCATACTTTTCGTACAAAGCAAAGATGTCATAATCCGCCAGCGTTTCGGGATCAAGAAGCTCATAGACCGGGTCGGCGCACATGGTGATCCTGTCATGCGCCACAGAGAGCTCGCTCTGCCGTTTCATCAGTCCACGGAGCATCTGCTCGTCCTCCGGCGAAACGAGGACGCTCCCGCCGAGCATGGGCAGGAAGCACTTATCGAGCTCGTAGATGAGTCCCGTGCTCCTGGCAATATGAGTGAAGTTGTCGGCAAGCTGCTCGGCGGGGAGCGTCAGGTCGCTCAGGGTATCCATCCGGTCGGCAACGTCTGATGCGTAGCGCATACGCTCCATCAATATCTCGCCGCGCCGCCGCGCAAGCTCCGTTTCGATGTCCTTGCGAACCTCTTCATCGCTCCTGCCCGCCAAGGACGGGTCGATCTCACGCCGCTTGGGGATCTCCTCCTTAAAGTAGTCATCCCAGTGGGCGGGGTTCTCGTCAAAGAGGAGCGCGATCTCCTCATTCCGCAGGGCTATACTCTCCTGCGCCGCCTCCAGATCGTCCTGCGTCGCGTCGGGGTTTTCGCGGAAATACCGCTCCGGCCTGACGCTCGGATAGAAAAGCTGAGGCACGCCTCTCTGGTAAATGCGTCTGTCCGCCTCCAGCCGGGCGCGCTCCTCGTTTGAGAGGCCGGGGTCATGGTCGGAGCGCGGGTCGCGCCGCCCCTCATTCAGGCGGTAGGCATACACGTCCTTGACCGCGCTGTGATCCTCCAGCGCGTCGTACAGTCCCTGCCGTACGCGCCGGGAGAACTCGCGCCGCGCCTTGCGCTGCTCGTCGGTGTAGCGGGGCGGCTTGCGGGGCGGAACGCCCTTGCGCCGGAACTCTCCGCTCTCCAGCATCTCCATGATCTCGCTCTCGGAGTACATGGGGCGAAAGACGTCGTTGAGATAACGGTCTGTCTCGGCGCGCACCTGCGCCGGGGTCATTAAGGGGTTCGTGTGTTGGACGCCGTCGCGCAGGAGGCGCATGGAATCGTATATACCACCCATAAAAATCTCCTTCCGTTTTTACCTTTCATACTAAATACACCGCTGGGACGCAAATTATCCCATGCGCGTGAAATTTTATCAATAGTATCGCCCCGCCGCTCAGGTGCGGCGGACCGCCATCATCGTCAGATCGTCGAACTGCGGCGCGTCGCCCACAAAGCTACCGACGTCCGCCTTTACCGCCTCCAGCAGCGCCTTGAGATCGGCGTCGTCATGCCGGTCGAGCAGCTTCAGCATACGGCCGGTGCCGAGCATCTCATACCCGCCGTTCGTGGCCTCCGGTACACCGTCGGTGTACAGGAACAGGACATCTCCCTTTTGCAGCTCCAGCTCGTATTCCACATACGCCGTTTCCGGGAGTATGCCGATCGCCAGACGGTGCGGGTCCTTGAACAGCTCGTAGCGCCCGCCCGCGCGCTTGATGACCGGGTATTCGTGGCCCGCGTTGGCGGCCACAAGATGACCGCTCGACAGGTCGAGGATACCGAACCATGCGGTGACGAACATATCGCTCTGATTGTTCTTGCAGATGGCGGCGTTCGCGCGACGCAGCACCTCGGCGGGAGAAAGATCCATCATACCAAAATTGCTGATGAGGATCTTGGACATCATCATAAACAGCGCCGCCGGTACGCCCTTGCCGGATACGTCCGCGACCAGCAGACCGAGATGCTGCTCGTCGATCAGGAAGAAATCATAGAAATCGCCGCCGACCTCCTTGGCGGGGGTCATGCTGGCGTAAATATCCACGTCATGCCGCTCCGGGAACGGCGGGAAGATATTCGGCAGCATATTGGCCTGAATTTCGTTGGCGAGCGAAAGCTCGGTGCCGATGCGCTCGTTCTCCGCCGTCATGCGGGTGATGTTCTCCACATAGTCCAGCGTATCGTGCTCCATTTTTTCGATGGAGGCGCCCAGCTCTCCGATCTCGCGTATTTTGCTGATGTTTGCAAGGCCCTCGTTTTCGATGCAGGTGTTATCCGAGGCGAAGCGCGTTGCCTCCTCAATGATGCTTTTCATCGGGCGCACAAACTCGCGTCGCATCGACGCCGCAATGCCGAACGAGGAGAGAATGCTGATCGCAACGGCAAGCAGCACCACGTTACGGCAGTACGCGCGCCGGCCGGCCGTCAGCTCGTCCATAGGACGCTGCACACACATGATCGCCGTTACGGCGCCATCGCTGCTGTTGATCGGTATCATCGCCGTAATGTGCGGCTCACGCCCGTTCAGGTCAGAGGTGCGGGCAATATCGCCCTGCTGTAAGCCATCTTCATAGATCTGCTCGTACAGCGAGCGGTATTGCTCGTTGGTGGTCTCGCGCTCGTAGCCGACCTCCCACGGCGTATAGCCGCTGTTGTCGTTCACCGTGTTGAACACCGAGCGAAAGCTGTTGTAATCCGAGGTATCCACGTCGATCACATACAGCAGCGTAACGTTCTGCTTCTGGCACAGGGTATTCATCGCCTCTAAAACGCCGCTGTATTCGTCGCTTTCCGTGCCCGTTTCAAGATAAAAGTCGATCCTGTCGCCGTCCACCAGCGTAGCGGCGGTCAGCGCCGTGCGAAACGCCGATTCACTGTATTCCTTCGTCATGGACTCCGTGAATTGCAGATAGCCGATCACGCTCGCAACAAGCTCAAACACGAAGATCATCAAAATCGTGCTGAAAATAAAGCGGAACGATATACCGGATGTGACGTACCTCAGCTTTTTCTTTATGCCATGTACCATTCCAACAAACCTCTCCTTGCAATATGCCCGCCCTGCACGCTCTGCCACGCACAATATTGTATGATATTATATTCGTTATTTACTTCCATTGCAAGAGAAAGACGGATATGCGAACGGGTATTGCGCACTTACTCACGCTCTGATAGTCTTTATGTTGTAATACATAAAACCTCCGCGAATTTGAAATGTAAGAATTTCAAACACACAGAGGGCGGAAAATAGCAATGAAACAGTCCCAAAGGCGCAGAAAAGTGGCGCATCCATTTGCGGTCACGCGCCCCAGACTTCCTCCGCGATCTCTCTTACCAGCGCCAGCTTGGCCC
>CAVKBJ010000012.1:0-12037 GCA_963654505.1 Lachnospiraceae bacterium | reverse complement strand
CGTCCACGTAGGTCATGGGAACGGTAGACTCCTCGTCGGCATCGGCGGGGATCGCGTCGTAGTAGACGGTCATGTCGTTGACGGCGAGCGTTTCCTCGTCCCCCACCTCGATGGTGGCGGAGCCGGCGGCGGGCTCAACGGCCGTCATATCCGCCAATGTGGCCTCGGGGTCGAAGCCCTCGGCTTCGGTATCCAGCTCGTAGAATCCGCTGACCGCTTCGGTCGCGGCGGTGTACTCCTCGGTGATCTCGGCGTAGCCGCCGTCCATGCCGAAGAGGTGGAAACCGTCACCAAACAGGCCGTCGTTTGCCCAGTCGGTCGCGGCGGAGCCGACGGTGACCATGGAGATGTAGTAGACGAGGAACATCACGACCGCGAAGATGGGCAGGCCCAGATAGCGGTTGGTGACGACCTTGTCGATCTTATCGGAGGCGGAAAGGCCGCCCTGCTTCTTTTTCTTATAGCAGCCCTTGATGAGCTGCGCGATGTAGACGTAGCGCTCGTTGGTGATGATGCTCTCGGCGTCGTCGTCCAGCTCCTCCTCGGCGGCCTTGATGTCCGCCTCGATGTGCTGCATCGTTTCGGCGGGGATGGTCAGCTTTTCAAGCACCTTGTCGTCGCGCTCGAAGATCTTGACGGCGTACCAGCGCTGCTGCTCCTCGGGCATATTGTGGACGGCCGCCTCCTCGATGTGGGCAAGCGCGTGCTCCACGGGGCCGGAGAAGGTGTGCATCGGCACGGTCTTGGCGCCCTCGGCGGCCTTGACCGCGGCCTCGGCGGCCTCCATCACGCCGTCGCCCTTGAGCGCGGAGATCTCCACGATCTCGCAGCCCAGCTCGCGGGAGAGCTCGGGGACGTTGATCTGGTCGCCGTTCTTGCGGACCACGTCCATCATATTGATGGCGATGACCACGGGGATGCCCAGCTCGGTGAGCTGGGTCGTCAGGTACAGGTTGCGCTCGAGGTTCGTACCGTCGATGATGTTCAGAATGGCGTCCGGACGCTCGGTGATGAGGTAGTTGCGGGCGACGACCTCCTCAAGCGTGTAGGGGGACAGGGAGTAAATGCCGGGCAGGTCCATGATGATGACGTCGTCATGCTTCTTGAGCTTGCCCTCCTTCTTTTCCACGGTGACGCCCGGCCAGTTGCCGACGAACTGGTTGGAGCCCGTCAGCGCGTTGAACAGCGTCGTTTTACCGCAGTTGGGGTTGCCCGCAAGGGCAATTTTGATCTGCTTTTCCATAATATGCTCCTTCCGGTTCAAGTGCTTGAACCGATCTGCAAAAAATTATTTCCGTTCCCCGGGCTTATTCCACTTCGATCATTTCGGTGTCGGCCTTGCGCAGGCTCAGCTCGTAGCCGCGCACGGTGACCTCCATCGGGTCGCCCAGCGGGGCCACCTTGCGGACAAAGACCTCGGTGCCCCTGGTGATGCCCATGTCCATGATGCGGCGCTTGACGGGGCCTTCGCCGTGCAGCTTCACGACTTTGGCGGTCTCGCCGATCCGGACGTCTCGCAGAGTTTTCATGTTCCTCTCTCCTTCTATATCCAAATTATTTTTGCCTGCTCAAATCATGATCCGGCGCGCCATCTCTTCGCTGATGGCCACGCGGGACTCCTTGATCTTGACGATGATGTTGCCGCCCAGTGAGGCGACCACGGTGACCGTGCCGCCCGGGGTAAAACCGAGATCCTCAAGGTGCTTTTTCATTTCGGGGCTCCCGCCGACCTTACGGATCAAATTTTCTTCGCCGACGTTGGCAAGTGCAAGCGGCATCATGTATCCCATCCCCGTTCTTTTGGTTAGTATTCTTTAACCGACGTTGAAAAAAGAATGGTCAAAGCGTTAACCATCTCTAACCGACGTGCAGTTTAACACGCCTAACCGCCCTTGTCAATAGGCTTTTTTGAAAATTTTTTGCCGCTTGCAATTTTGGTTAAACTGTGCTAACCTAAGAATGATTTTAATCGGAAAGGTCGTGCAGAGCGATGGAGATATTACGGGCATCGGAGGACTATCTGGAGTCTATGCTGATGATGAAGCTCAAGCATGGGTATATCCGTTCCATCGATGTGGCGGAGCACCTTGGCGTGACGAAGCCGAGCGTCACCTATGCCACGCGCCGGCTCAAGGAGAGCGGGCATATCACGATGGATAAGGACGGACTCATCACCCTCACGGAGAGCGGTATGGCCGTCGCCGCCAAAATGCTCGACCGCCACAAGACGCTCACCGCCTTTCTCATCGCGCTCGGCGTGGACGCCGCGACCGCGGAGGAGGATGCCTGCAAGATCGAGCACGACATCAGCCAGCAGACCTACGACGCCATCTGCGCGCACGCGCGCAAGAACCTTTCGCTTGAGCGGTGAGCGATTCTCCGCAGATTTTCATACAGCATACAGCAAAACGGCGTCGTGACCGGCGCCGTTTTTATCGTATCAGGTTTTCACGATCTGCTTTTTCCCGCACTTCGGGCAAGTCAGCTCGACCGTTCCGACGCCGCGCGGCACGCGACAATAGGTCCCGCAGGAGCACTTCACGTACTTGTGTGCCTTGTCCGCGCGGCGGGCCTTCGCGCCGCGCAGGGCGCTCCGCTTCGGCCCCCACCACGCCATGAATTTCGCGTTCTCCGCGCGGCGCTTTTCGAGATTGCGCGAAAACAGGCGGAAGCACAGATACAGGCAGAGAAAGAGCGAGGCATAGTGCGCGAAGGCCGAGAAGTACGGGTTCCGCACAAGACCTGACGTTAGGCTCAGCGCCAGCTCGGCGATCAGGACCGCCCAGCAGAGCTGGTCGGCGCCGTTCCGCCCGTACATGAAGCGCGCCGCCGCGCAGCGGAGCTTATAAATGAAATTCTGCAAGGTCCATCACACTTTCCGTAAAATTTTATTTCTATTTTATACGATTTTGCCCGCGGAGTAAAGAGGCTGCTAAAAAGTTTACGATTCGGCAATAATTGATTTGACACGACGCGGCTTGTATGTTATGATACTGCAAGTAATGAGGGAGTAGCCGACGCCGTAGGGCGTTGGGCGGGTCGTCACCACGGGGCTGCGCCCCCGGTCCGCTCATGAAATGGCGAGACTTTTACCAAAGGGATCCTTGCGATCGTCCGGCGGTAAAGGTCTTTTTTTTCTTTCCTCAAAACAGATCTATTGTTTAGGAGTGTGCTGTATCTATGGAATTTCTGCTCGACGGCGTCCGTGCGGTGACGTGGCAGCAGGGCGTGATGTACCTCGTGGGCTTCACGCTGATCTACCTCGCCATCAAAAAGGACTACGAACCCTCTCTCCTCCTGCCGATGGGCTTCGGCGCGATCCTCGTGAACCTGCCCAGCTCCGGCGTCCTCAACCAGATGGTCGAGGGCATCGGCGAGAGTCAGGGCATCATCCAGTGGCTTTTCGAGACGACCATCGAGGCCAGCGAGGCCCTGCCGCTGCTGCTCTTTATCGGCATCGGCGCGATGATCGACTTCGGCCCCCTGCTCTCCAACCCCAAGATGCTGCTCTTCGGCGCGGCCGCGCAGTTCGGTATCTTCTTCGCCATGACCGCCGCGGCGCTGCTCGGCTTTGATCTGGCCGACGCCGCCTCCATCGGCATCATCGGCGCGGCGGACGGCCCGACCTCCATCCTCGTCTCGCAGGTGCTCCACTCGAACTACATCGGGCCCATCGCGGTCGCGGCCTACTCGTACATGGCGCTTGTGCCGATCAT
Source organism: Lachnospiraceae bacterium (assembly GCA_963654505.1). GTDB lineage: Bacteria > Bacillota > Clostridia > Oscillospirales > Oscillospiraceae > Hominicoprocola. Next base: position 8,321 of record CAVKBJ010000012.1, on the reverse strand, counting down.
CCAGCCCTTCGCCATCAAGCTCGTGACGACGAAAAAAGACCGCCGCATCCGTATGCCCTACAACCCCAAGAACGTCTCCCGCAGCCTGCGTATCTGCTTCCCGATCCTCGTGACCATCATCGCGGGCTTCATCGCCCCGATGTCCGTCTCCCTCGTCGGCTTTTTGATGTTCGGCAATCTGCTGCGCGAGTGCGGCTGCCTTGACCGTCTCTCCGAGACGGCGCAGAACGCGCTGGCAAACCTCATCACGCTGCTGCTCGGCATCACGATCTCGTTCTCCATGCGGGCCGATGAGTTCGTCAAACTCGACACGCTCCTCATCATGGGCCTCGGCCTTGTGGCGTTCGTGTTCGACTCCATCGCGGGCGTGATGTTCGCGAAGTTCCTCAACATTTTCAGCAAAAACAAGGTCAACCCGATGGTCGGCGCCGCCGGTATCTCGGCCTTTCCGATGTCCGCGCGCGTCATTCAGAAGATGGGCATCGAGGCCGACCCGCAGAACCATCTGCTCATGCACGCGGTGGGCGCGAACGTCGCCGGTCAGATCGCGTCCGTCCTCGCCGGCGGCATGATCCTCAACCTCGTGCCGCAGCTGCTTAAATAAGGAGGTTTTTTGAAATGACTGCTGTTGAAGCCGCTTTGACCATCATGTGGCAGGGGATGCTCGGCATCTTCGCCGTGATGGCCCTCATTACCCTGATCGTGACGATCTTCGCAAAGTTCAGCAAATAAACGCGCAAGCCCTCCCGGGGTCGGGAGGGCTTGCTTTCTTGTTCGGAAGTTTGCGCCGATGTAACGGCTCTGCAGCCTTGTCGGGAGGTTCGCTTACTCCTGCGCGGGGGCCTCGGCAGAGGTTTCGGCGGCGGGCTCGGCGGGAGCTTCCTCGCTGATGTCGGCGTACTCGGCTTCGACGGGAGCCTTTTGGCCCTGAAGCTCAACGATCTTTGCCTGGCTGGCACGGATGTCGGCGACGACGCCGGCAATGGCCGCGGGCGCTTCGCCCTTGAGCTCGGAGACGTACCACTCGCCGATGGCGCGGTAGCCCTTCTCGATGGCGCGTTGCTCGCCCGCGATGGCGACGTTGGTCTTGACGGTCTCGGCGGCGTCCTGCGCCTTCTCACCGGCGATAGCGGCGACCTCCTTGCCCTTCTCGGCCGCGACAAACGCGACGTCCTGCACCTTCTTGCTCAAATTCTCAAAAAATGCCATGATCCGTTTCTCCTTTCAAATATGGGTCCTTCAACTGCCCCTATTATACGCGAACGCTATCGCGCTTGCAAGCGGAGAAATGGGCGAGAATGTAAACATTTTGTGTCTGCTGTCTGAAAACGCGGGCCTTTACGCCCCGCGGCGTTTCCGCCGCAGGCGGCCGGGGGCGAGCAGCTCCACGTCGCCCCAGCGCAGCAGGACGGCAACGCTCCACAGCGCGTCGATGCCGAAGCAGAGCAGCACGGCGTTCGTCACGGCGGACGGGACAAGGGCGGCAAGCGCCGCCAGTACGGGCTGTACGAGGCGTACGGCCAGCGCGCCGAGCGCGCCCCACGCAATAGAGAACGGCAGGCAGATGCGTCCGTTGACGTCTAACTTCGTCGCGCTGTAGTCCCAGAAGCGCACGCCGAGCGCGGCGTCGCAGAGGAGGTGGAAGGCGTATTCCACCGCCGTGGAGACGATGCCGCACAGCAGCATCAGCTCCCAAACGGAGCCGGTGCGCTCCGCGCCGAGCGCGAGCGCGGCGCACATCGCAAGGCCGTACACGGGGCAGACGGGCGCGAGCAGAAAGCCCTTGCGCACGCGGTGCTCCGCGCGGGAGGCATGGGCAAAGAGCTTTTCGAGCAGGTAGCCCAAAAAGCCGTAACCGAAAAAGTACCAGTAATATGCCATCGCGTCCGATCGCCTCCCGCAACGCAGTTTGCCCGTGCGGCGCGGAAAAAATGCGCCGCGCCGGTGTTGCGGGAAGCGGAAAAATATGATACGATAGACGTCGAAAGGGAAAGAGAGGTGACGCGCTGTGGCGGAAAGCTGGGAGGAACTGGAAAAGCGCTGTCAAGGCTGCCGCGAGTGTTCGTTGTGCGAAACACGGACGAATGTGGTATTCGGCGTCGGCTGCCGCACGGCGGAGATCATGCTCGTCGGCGAGGGACCCGGCGCGCACGAGGACGAGCAGGGCGTGCCCTTTGTCGGCAAGGCGGGGCAGCTGCTCGACGATATGCTCGCCATCATCGGGCTTGACCGCACGAAGGTCTATATCGCGAACATCGTCAAATGCCGCCCGCCGCAGAACCGCGACCCCCTCGGCGTGGAGCAGGACGCCTGCATCGGCTATCTGCGCGAGCAGACCGCGCTCGTCCGGCCAAAGCTGATCGTCTGTCTCGGCCGCATCGCGGCGATGCGGCTGATCCGCGAGGACTTCAGGATCACGCGCGAGCACGGCCAATGGGTGAAAAAGGGCGGCTGCGAGCTGATGGCGATGTACCACCCCGCGGCGCTGCTGCGCGATCCCGCGCGCCGGCCCGACGCCTTTGAGGATCTGATGAGCCTGCGCGAAAAGATTCGCGCGGTCTGCGAGCGCACGCCGCTGCCCGAAAAGCTGTAAAGGCCATGAAAAAAAGAGAGGCTTCACGCCTCTCTTTTCGTTTTCTCCGCGGCGGACTCGTCGGCCTTCGCCAGCAGAAAGACCGCCAGCAGGATGCAGACGATGCCGAGTCCCAGCCGCACGGTCAGCACCTCGTGATAGACGAGGATGCCGATGACCACGCTCGTGAGCGGCTCGAAGGTCGAGAGCATCGACGCGCTTTGCGCGCCGATGTATCGGTTGCCGAGCTGGAACAGCAGCGACGCCGCGGTCGCCACGCAGCCGTAGAGCACGAGCGCGCCGCGCGTGAAGGCAGTGGAGGGCCAGAGAAACTCGCCCGTCGCGAGCGTGATGCCGCCGACGAGCACGGCGGAAAAAAGGCACAGCCAGAAGGCGAGCTTGAACGGTGCCATCGTCACCAGTCCGCTCGAATTGAGATGCACGATGTAGTAGGCCCATGCCACGCCGGAGGCGAGCGCGAGGAACACGCCGTAGGCGCTCACGTCGCCGCCGGGGGTGTAGAAGCAGAGAATGCCCGCGAAGCACAGCGCGCAGCAGACGAGCTTGCGGCGGTTCGCCTTTTCATAGCGGAAGGCGATGCAGGCGACGACCACCAGCACGGGGTAGACGAAGTGCAGCGTGGTGGCAAGGCCCGTGGCGAGATAGTCGTAAGACGCGAAGAGCAGCGGCCCGATGAGGCCGTAGCCGATGCAGCAGATGAGGATGTCCTTGAGCTCCTGCCGGCTCAGGCGCAGCTTCCCGCGCAGGCTGCCGCTGCCGGTACACGCGAGAAAGGCAAAAAAGATAACAATACCGGCAAGGAGCCGCGCGAAGGTCTGCGTGAGCGGATTGCAGCCGCCGACGCCGATGGTCTTGGAAAAGAGCGGATTGAGACCGTAAAGGACCGCCGACAGGACGGTCAGGGAAATGCCCATTGCTTTTGCCTGCATTGCTTCTGCCTCCGATTTTTTCTTGCATAGTGGGCATTATACGTCGTAAAGCACGAAAAAGCAACGGGTTATTAACAAGTTAAAGTGAGATTTTTGTCTGATTGGCGCGCTCACAGCCACGGCGTGAGCGCCGCGCGCCAGCGCTCCGTGAGTGCCTGCGCAGACGAGCGCGCGTTGGCGGGGCTGGTAGAGGGAAGTACCTCCGCGCCTCCCCAAGCGGCTTCGTCATACCGGCGGTAGAAGCGGTGCGCCGTGCCTCCGTTGCAGAAGATGCGGCGGATGGGCGCGGCGTCCATGATGCGCGTAAGGTCGTTCGGCACGACGTTCGTGATGCTCGCGTCCGAGGAGCCGGCGACCTCGCAGGAGGCGATCACGTCCCACAGCGCGACACCGCGGCGCAGGAGCAGAGACTTCTTCCCCTCCACCGTCCGCGGCGTTTCCTCGCCGAGTACGGCGGCAAGCACACGCCAGAAACGGTTTTGCGGGTGGCCGTAGAAAAACGCCGCTTCACGCGACTTGACCGACGGGAACGAGCCGAGGAGCAGTATTCTGCTGTTTTCGTCGTACACCGGCGCGATGGTGTGGAGCTGAAGCTGCTTTTCCACGTCGTTTCCCTCCCCTGTCTCATGCCGCCATCGTACCACGACGGCGGGAAAAATGCAAAGGCTTTGTGTGAAAAAAAAGGAAAAGAGGGCGAAGCCCTCTTTTCCTTTTCTTTGTTCTCTTAGCCGAACAGCGCCATCAGGACGCCGGCGGCGATCGCGGAGCCGATAACGCCAGCCACGTTCGGGCCCATAGCGTGCATCAGCAGGAAGTTCGCGGGATTTTCCTTCTGACCGACGACCTGAGAGACACGCGCCGCCATCGGGACGGCGGAAACGCCGGCGGAACCGATCAGCGGGTTGATCTTCTCCTTCAGGAACAGGTTCATGAGCTTGGCGAGCAACACGCCGCCGGCGGTGCCGCCGCCGAACGCGATAACGCCCATGCACATGATCTCGATGGTCTGGAGGGAAAGGAAGGTGGTAGCCGTCGCCGTCGCGCCGACGGTGAAGCCGAGGAAGATGGTGACGATGTTCATCAGCTCGTTGCCGGCGGTCTTGGTCAGACGCTCAACACAGCCGGACTCCTTGAACAGGTTGCCGAGCATGAGGCAGGCGATCAGGGAGGCGGCGGAGGGAACGAGCAGCGCCACGAACACGGTGATCATGATGGGGAAGACGATCTTCTCCTTCTGAGAGACCTGACGCAGCGGTCTCATCACAATCCTGCGCTCCTCCTTGGTGGTCAGAGCCTTCATGATGGGCGGCTGGATAACGGGAACGAGCGCCATGTAGGAATACGCGGCAACGGCGATGGGGCCGAGCAGATGGGGAGCGAGACGGGTGGTGACGAAAATCGCCGTCGGGCCGTCCGCGCCGCCGATGATGCCGATGGAGGAGGATTCCTGCGAGGTGAAGCCCATCCACTGGGTGCCGACGTAGGTCATGAAGATACCGAGCTGAGCGGCAGCGCCGAGCAGCAGGGACTTGGGGTTGGCGATCAGGGGACCGAAGTCGGTCATGGAACCGACACCCATGAAGATCAGGCAGGGATACACGCCGAGCTTGACGCCGAGGTAGAGCACGTCGAGCAGACCGATGGTGACGGTCGGGCCGGCAAGCTCCACACCGTACATCGCGGCAGCCTGCTCCGCCTGAGCGACCGCCTGCACCTGCGCAGAGAAGGCAGAGATGGCCTCGCCGGAGGCGGCGGCGATCTCGTTGGCGAGCTCCTGAATCGCGTCGGCGCCGAAGGTCTGCTGCGCGCTGGCAAGCAGCTGCGGGAAGTAAGGCTCAAGCACCGCGTCGGAAACGCCGGAGGTACTCATTTCCGCGAGGAAGGACGCCGTGACGGGGTTGCCGCCGAACAGCTCCCAATGGACGTGGCCGCCGGCGAAGAAGATTTCGTGGAACATATCCGCGCCGGGCAGGTTGGTACACAGCATACCGAAGGAGATGGGCAGGAGCAGCAGCGGCTCAAAGCCCTTGACGATGGCCAGATACATGAGGACGAAGGAAATGGCGATCATAATGAGGCATTTCACGTTCCCGTCCTGACCAAACAGATAAAAGCCGGTCTGCTGCAGGAAATTGATAATAGCAGCCATTTATTTCTGGTTTCCTTTCACAGTTTTTTTCAAGGGTGCGCGAGGGCGTCTCAGCCGATGACGCACAGAACGTCGCCGGGGTTGACGGCAGCGCCCTTGGTGACCGCGACGGAGGAAACGGTGCCGTCGCAGGGGGCAAAGATCTCGTTCTCCATCTTCATGGCTTCGAGGATAAAGAGAATGTCGCCGGACTTGACAGCCTGACCGGCCGCAACGCGGACGTCAAGAATGGTGCCGGGCATCGGGCAGGAAACGGTCTCGCCGGAGCCGGAGGCAGCGGGAGCGGCCTTGGGCGCAGCAGCGGGAGCCGCGGCAGGAGCAGCAACGGGAGCGGGAGCAGCCTTGGGCGCGGGCGCGGCGGCGCGGGCGACGGGGGCGGAGGCCATGCGGCCGCCCTGAGCGGACTCGACGGTAACTTCGTAGGCGGTGCCGTTTACGGTGACAGTGTACTGCTTAGTCATGATGTTTTCTCTCCTAATAAATTAAATTTTGTTGATCGCGGTGATTTGCATACGGGAAGCGCTGGGGCCGAGGTCTTCGGTGACCGCCGCGATGACGGCGGCGAGAACCTCCTGCTCCTTAACGGCGTTGGCCGCGGGAGCAGCGGAAACCGTCGCGGGGGCGGCGGCCGCGGGGGCGGGCTTGGCCTTGCTCTTGAGAACCGATCCCATCAGCGACGTGAGCGCGATGATGCAGATCAAGCCGAAGAACACAGTGCCAATACCCATCAGGGTGACGAAAAGCGGGCTGTACATAGATTCTCCTTATCCCTTTCGTTAGAGTGGATTATAGCAAAACGCCGACAAAATGCAACGGCGTTTATGCGTTTTTTACGCCGTCTGAACGATCGGCGCGGCGCGGGGAGAGCTTCTCCCTCTCTCCCCGCCGCCGCTGCGGGAATAGCTTACCGGACGGACAGAACGTCGGCAAACGCCTGAATGGCGGTGGCCGCCTGACCGAAGTCGCGCATCTGCTGATCGACGCCGAGCTTGATGAAAGGGATGCCTGCGGCGTCGAGTGCCTTCTTGAGATACGGGAACTCCATCTCCTCGGGGTCGCAGAACTGCTGCATAAAGAGCACGAGGCCCTGTGCGCCGGACTCCTTGACGAGGTTCGCCACGAACTCGCCGCGGCGGTTCCTGTTCGACTGCGGATCGTAGAGCAGCACGTCGTAATCGGTGTTGGTGAACTGCTCGACGAGCGCCATCATCGGGTCGCCGGTCTCGCTCGCGTCGGTGCGGAAGGCGCGGGACTCGTGCGCGACGTCGTCGGCGGCGATGGCAACACGATTGTCCTTAAAGATCTTGAGGAGCACGGGATTGTCGCAGATGATGCCGGAGGTGACGACCTTCACGCCGCTCCAGTTGGCGGCGGGCAGAGCCTTCAGCTCGGCGTTGAGAGCGTTCAGCTTCTCGGTGTACGCGGCCTTGTCCATGAACCACGCGGCCTTGAGGACGGCGGAGCGCATGATGGGGTCGATCACGTCGCAGTGCTCGCCCGCGAGCTTGACGAATTCGCGGCGGGCGGCGCGGGACTTGTTGTAGACCTTGATGGCCGCGGCGATGTCCTCGCTCCTGATCTCGTGACCGGCGATCTTCTCAAGGCCGGCCTTGACGTCGTTGTACTGGTCGAGACAGAACTGCTTGCCCCAGTCGGCAAAGCGGTTCTGAGGATGGGCGAGGAAGATGCAGGGCAGCTTCTCGCTCATGGCGACGCGGATGTTCTGGCTCATGGGGCGCAGCGTGTCGCAGATGGTCGGGGTGATGACGCCGTCGAGCAGATCCATCGTGCCGTCGAGCAGCATTTCGAGGTCGAGCTGGGCGATGGTGCAGTAGAAGGTCGCGCAGTATTCCTTGGCGCGCTGCTCGGTCTTATTGTTGCTGCCCCACATACCGAACGGCATCATACCGGCGGCGTAGACCAGCTCCTCGGGGGCGTAGTAGGGCATCACGCCGACGCATTTTTTGCCTGCGTCCTTATAGGCCTTGAGCTGGCCCTTGGGGTTCGCGGCGACGGCGGAAAATTCTTTTACGATAGCTTCGATACTCATTTTTTCACGCCCTCCTTAGTCTTTCTTGTTGGCTTCCATCGCTTCGACAAGGCCCTGCACGCGGGTAGCGTACTGCGCTTCGTTGAAGTTGCGCGGGTCCGCCTGATCGCCGTCGAAGCCGGCGCACGGCACGCCGAGATCGCGGGTGAAGCGGCGCTGCATTTCGGCCATGTAGCCGCTCCACGGCTTGCAGGAGCGGTTGTAGTGGACGAGCACGCCATCGACCTTATTGTCGCGGCAGATGCCCTCGCGCCACGCGACGCCCTGCTCGATGCAGACGGAGTTCGGCGCCTTGTAGTAAGCGCGGGCCATCTCGTCCATATTGTTGTAGACGAAGCCGAAGGCGGGCGCGTACACGACGGCGGTGACGTTCACGCCGTTTTCCTTGAGGGGCTTGAAGAGGTTCGGGAGCTTCGGCCAGCAGGGGATGCCCTCGAACATGACGCGGTACTTCTCGGGGAAGGGCAGCGTGGAGGTGCCGTCCTTGATGTTCTGCTCAAGGTCCTGCGCGAGCAGATCGAAGGCGTCGGCAGCAGCCTCCTTGCCGCGGGCGGTGACGACGTCGGCCATGTGGTTAAAGAGGTCGAAGCCGCTCATCGG
>CAVKBJ010000011.1:0-11534 GCA_963654505.1 Lachnospiraceae bacterium | reverse complement strand
TGGCAGGTCTTTGCCGTTTGCATACGGATCGGTTTTCACAAATACGTCGTATGCGACCTATTTACGTTGCGTATTGTAGCGGAAAAATTTTTCTCTGTCAAGCGGGAAACGCAAATAACACAAAAAGTTCACAAATGCTTGTGCGGCCGAAGGGAAGGTGATATAATTTTCAGACTGTCAGGATTTTTTGCGGCGCCCCGCTGCGGGAGCCGCGGAAGGGAGGAGCTTGTATGAACGCCATGCCGTCCGGCCGCCAGTCGTGGGAGCAGGGGCCGCGCATCGTCGCCGTCGGCGGCGGCACGGGGCTTTCCACGATGCTGCGGGGCTTGAAAAAATACACGAAAAATCTCACCGCCGTCGTCACCGTGTCGGATGACGGCGGCGGCAGCGGGATGCTGCGGAGGGACATCGGGATGCTACCTCCCGGCGATATCCGCCATTGCATGGAGGCGCTCGCGAACACCGAGCCGGTCATGCAGCAGCTTCTGACCTACCGCTTCGAGAGCGGCACGCTGCGCGGGCAGTGCTTCGGCAACCTCCTGCTCGCTGCGCTCAACGGCGTGACCGGCTCGTTTGAGGAGGCGGTGCGCAGTATGGGGCAGGTGCTCGCCATCAGCGGCACGGTCATTCCCGTCACGACGACGGACGTGCGGCTGACCGCGACCTTTGAGAACGGCGCTTACGTCGTCGGCGAGAGCAATATTTTCGGCTTCAAAAAGCGGCAGGACTGCCGCATCGACCATGTCGCTCTCTTGCCGCCGCACCCGAAGGCGCTCCCCGACGCGCTCGACGCCATCGCGGCGGCGGACCTGATCCTGCTCGGGCCGGGGAGCCTGTACACGAGCATCATTCCCAACCTGCTCGTGGACGGCGTGGCGGACGCCATCGCCGCGTCCGGCGCGCGGAAGATCTACATCTGCAACATCATGACGCAGGACGGCGAGACCGAGGGCTGCACCGCCGCCGACCATCTCGCGGCGCTGCTGCGTCACGGCACGGCGGACATGGTGGAGCTGTGCCTTGCCAATTCCTCGCCCATTCCGCCGGAGCTGGCCGAGCGCTACCGCGCCGAGGGCGCGGAGGCGCTGACGATCGACCGCGAGCGCATCGCGGCGATGGGTATTGAGCTGGTCGAGCGGCCGCTGGCGTCGCAAAGGGGCGATTTCGCCCGCCACGATCCCGACGCGCTGGCAAGCGCCGTTCTGGACATTTACCGCGCCCGCGCGGTACACCTCTACGACGGGAGCGGACGCTACCGCATCGAAAAATAACAGAACGACAGGAACGCCTCCGTCAGTCCGACGGAGGCGTTCCTGCTTAATTCAGAAAATCCTTGAGCTTTTTGCTGCGGCTGGGATGGCGCAGCTTGCGCAGCGCCTTGGCCTCGATCTGGCGGATGCGCTCGCGCGTGACGTTGAACTCCTTGCCGACCTCCTCGAGCGTGCGGGGACGGCCGTCCTCAATGCCGAAGCGGAGCTTGAGAACCTTTTCCTCGCGCGGCGTGAGGGTGGAGAGCACGTCCACAAGCTGTTCCTGAAGCAGCGTGAACGACGCGGCCTCACTCGGCTCGCTCGCGCCCTCGTCGGGAATGAAGTCGCCGAGATGGCTATCCTCCTCCTCGCCGATGGGCGTTTCGAGGGAAACCGGCTCCTGCGCGATCTTCAAAATCTCGCGCACCTTGTCCACGGGCATTCCCATCTCGGCGGAGATCTCCTCCGGCGAGGGGTCGTGGCCGAGGGACTGCAACAGCTGGCGGGAGACGCGGATGACCTTGTTGATGGTTTCGACCATGTGGACGGGAATGCGGATGGTGCGCGCCTGATCGGCGATGGCGCGCGTGATGGCCTGACGGATCCACCATGTCGCGTAGGTGGAGAACTTGTAGCCCTTGGTGTAGTCGAACTTCTCGACCGCCTTGATCAGGCCGAGGTTGCCCTCCTGAATGAGGTCGAGGAAGAGCATCCCACGCCCGACGTAGCGCTTGGCGATGGACACAACGAGACGCAGGTTCGCTTCGGCGAGCTTCTGCTTGGCCTTTTCGCCGTCCTTGATGGTCTTTTTCAGCGCGGCCATCTCTTCATCGGGGATGGCCTCGCCGGCCTCTGCGGCGGCCCTGATGCGCGCGTCGGCGTCGTTTTTGGCGTTCATGCGCGTTGCAAGCGCGATCTCCTCGTCGGCGGAGAGCAGGGGGACCTTGCCGATCTCCTTGAGGTACATACGCACGGGATCGTCGATGGAGAAGCTGTCCACCAGCTCGTTGGGATCGACCAGCTCCTCCTCCTCGATCTCGGCGATGGCCTCGATGGGCGGCTCGTCGAGATCGTCCGGCTCGATCACGCCGCTGATGTAGTCGATGCCGAGGGCGTCGAACGAGTTGTAGACGCGCTCGCGCGCGTCGTCGTCGAGATCCAGCTCGTCAAGGACCTCGGTGATCTCGTCGGAATCGAGCTTGCCCTTCTGCTTGCCCTTGGCAAAGAGGTCGCGGAGCTTTTCGCTCTTTTGCAGCTGCTCGGCGGCGGGGAGACCGGCGATGACCTTTTCCTCCAGCGGGGGAGCCTTCTTCTCGGGCGTCTCGTCCTCGCTCTTTTTGCGCTTGCTCTTGCCCGTGTCCGCGGGCAGAAGCTCCTCCATCTCGTCGGCTGCGGCGAGCAGAGCGTTCGCCTGCGCTTCGAGGTCCTGAATGGTGAGTTCCTTATCCATGCTGCTTTCCTCCGTGTCCCATTTGGGCTTTATATTTTTCAGTGGCGGCGGCGAGGGGATCGCCCCCCGTTCCGCTGCGCTTGCGGTATTGCTCGTGAATGATGGTAACGTAGTCGCGCAGGGCCTGCGGCGCGTTTTTGAGCGATTCCGGCTTCTGCACGACGGCCGAGAGATGGCTGACCTCGTCGGGCGTAAAGCTCTCGGCCAGAAGCGGGAGCGAAACGCGCCCCGTCTCCTGCCGCTGCTGCCACAGCTTCGTGAACAGGCGTCCGAGCAGGGGGGAGGAAAATTCCTCCTCCCGCAGCGGCGGCGTATCGCCGAACACGCTCTCGTCCGTACATAAGAGCCGCAGCACGCCCTCCTCCGCCATCGCGGAGTGGAGATCGTCGTAGCGGATGGCGCGCTCTTTCGGCTGGACCTGCGCGGCCACGTTGAGATCGCGCTTTTCCTGCTCGCGCCGCTGCCGATAGCCGCGTTTTTTCACGGCCCGCTGCACCTCGAGCTTCAGCGCGTCGGACGAGATGCCGGCGGCCTCGGCTGCGCGGGCGGTGTAGACCTCGCGCTCGACCGCGTTCGGCAGCTCCGCAAGGAGGCTTGCCGCCGCTGCGGCATAATCGATGCGCCCCTGATCGCTTTTGAGGTCAAAGCCCGCGGCCAGCCGCGCCATGCGGAAGTCCATGCCCGTTTCGCTGCCGCTGAGCAGACGCTCGAAGGCGTCCGCGCCCTGATTTTTGATGAAATCGTCCGCGTCCTGCTTGACCGGCTGCCCGTCCACGATACGGTTGGGCAGTTCGAGCACGCGCACGGAAAAGTCCGTGTCGTTGAGCAGCGCCAGCGCCTTCTGCGTGGCGATCCGTCCTGCGTTGTCGTTGTCGTAGCAGAGGACGAGCTCCTTCGTGTAGCGCGAGAGCAGCCGTATCTGCTCGGTCGTGAGCGCCGTGCCCATCGAGGCGCAGGCGTTGTCGAAGCCCGCCTGATGGAGCATTACCACGTCGATGTTGCCCTCGACGAGGATGATGTTCTCCCGCTTGCTCTTTTTGGCGAGGTTCAGCCCGTAGAGCACGCGGCGCTTGCTGTAGATGATGGTCTCGGGCGAGTTCATATATTTTGCGCCCGGGTCGTTTTTATCCACGATGCGCCCGCCGAAAGCAACCACGTCGCCGCGCGCGTCGATGACTGGGAAGATGAGCCGCTTGCGGAATTTATCGTAAACGCTGCCGCCCTTGCCCTGCACGACCAGCCCCGCGGCGAGCAGCTCGGCTTTTGTGTAGCCCTTGCGCGTCATCGCCGTGAGCAGACAGTCCCACTCGTCGGCGCTCGCGCCGAGACCGAAGCTGACCGCCGTTCTGCGCGTGATCTTCCGCTGGTTCAGATATTCCGCGCAGGCCGCGCCGCGCGGCTCATGGAGAAGCTCGTAGTAAAAGCGCGCCGCGTCGCGGTTGAGCTCCAAAAGCCGTGCGCGCAGGCGGCTGCCCTCGTTGTGCTCCTCCTCGGGGACGGGCAGGTTCGCGCGCTTAGCGAGAAAACGCACCGCGTCGGGGAAGGAGAGGTTCTCCTCCTCCATGATGAAGCTGATGACGCCGCCGCCCTTCTTGCAGCCGAAGCAGTGATAGATCTGCTTGTCCGGCGAGACGGAGAACGAGCCGGTCTTTTCATTGTGAAAGGGGCACAGCCCGAAGTAGTTCGCGCCCTTTTTGGTCAGCGCCACATAGCTGCCGACCACATCGACGATGTCGCTGCGGGCGATCAGCTCGTCCAGAAAGCTCTGGGGAAACGCCATGGCCCGTCCTCCTTTCCGCGAGACCGCATAAACTCATACAATTTACTTATACGCCGCCAATCGCTCCTTTCCTCTTTTTGCGGCAAAAAATTTATGCCGCGTTCAAAAGCGGCGCGAAAAAAGCCTTTTCCAACATTTGACAGGACGGGCTCCATGCGCTATACTGAGCAAAAAAGGACGAAAAAGGGGGCGCGGCGATGAAAATTCAACTGATCTCCATTCGTATGGAGCGCCCCTTTACCGAGGAGGAGGTCGGGCGGCTGCTGCGCCTTGTCCCGCAGGAGCGCCGCCGCCGGCTCGCGGAGCTGAAGGACCCTGTGCTCGGCCACGAGCCGATCTGCGCCTACGCGGCGCTCTGGCTGGGCGTCAACGCCCTTTACGGCTGGCGCGAGCTGCCGGAGCTGACCTATAATAAATACGGAAAGCCCGAGTTCGCGGCCCACCCCGAGGCGCAGTTCAACATCAGCCACACGCGCGGCGCGGTGCTCGTCGGCCTCCACGACCGGCCGATCGGCGTGGACATTGAGCGCATCCGCCCGGTGAGCGAGCGGACGATGCGGCGCCTTGCCGGCGCCGTGACCGAGCGGGAGTTTTTCGAGAGCTGGACGCGGCGCGAGAGCCGCGCGAAGTGGGGCGGCACCGGCCTTGCCGCGATGAAGCGGGAGGACTCGCCCACGATGCTCGGCGAGCGCTTTGAGTACGTTGAGACTTTTCCCGGCTACGTTGCCTGCGTCTGCACGCACTCGGACGACGCGCTCGCTCCGGTGCGCCGCTTCACGCTGGGCGACATCACCTGACAGACCGAACGGGACAGGCAGACGCGCGGAGGCCCCCTGCGCGTCTGCCTTTTCTTCTGCACCGTCCCACGCGCGGAACGGCGCGAAAATTTGTGCAGGGAAGGCGTTGATAAAACGCGGTGGACGCGGTATAATTCCTTATATTGTGAATGTTCAGAGGGGAGTATTTGTGTATGACGCTGCACGAATATCTGCAAGGCTTGAGAGGAAAGACCGCAGCGGTCATCGGCCTCGGCGTGAGCAACCGCCCGCTCGTGGAGCTGCTGGCCGAAAACGGCGTTCATGTGATCGCCTGCGACAAAAAGGAGCGCGCGGCGCTCGGCGGCGCGGCGGCGCACTATGAAGCGCTCGGCGCGGAGCTGCATCTGGGGGAGGGCTATCTTAAAGATCTCGACGCGGACCTCATCTTCCGCACGCCCGGGATGCGCCCCGACGTGCCGGAGCTGCTCGCGGCGAAGGCGCGCGGCGCAGCTGTCACAAGCGAGATGGAGGCGTTTTTCGCCGTCTGCCCCTGTCCGGTCATCGGCGTGACCGGCAGCGACGGCAAGACCACCACCGCAAGCGTCGCCGCCGAGCTTTTGAAGGCCGAGGGACGGCGCGTGTGGCTCGGCGGCAACATCGGCCGCCCGCTGCTCGCGGACGCGGAGCGGATGACGCCGCAGGACGTCGCGGTGCTGGAGCTTTCCTCGTTTCAGCTCATGGAGATGCCGTACTCGCCGCAGACCGCCGTGCTGACGAACCTCGCGCCGAACCATCTCGACGTACACAGGGATATGGCGGAGTATGTCGCGTCTAAGGAGAATATCTTCCTGCACCAGCGCGCGCAGGACACCGCCATCTTCAACGCCGACAACGCCCTCACGCGCGAATTGAGCCGCAAGGCGGTCGGACGCGCGCGGCTGTTCTCGCGCCGGGAGGAGGTCGAGGACGGCGCTTTCGTGCGCGGCGGCTCCATCTGGCTGCGCGATCCGGCGGGGGAGCGCGAGGTCCTGCCGCTTGCGGACATCCGCCTTCCAGGCTGGCACAACGTGGAAAATTACATGGCCGCGCTCCTCGCCGCGGACGGACTGGTGCGCGTCGAGACCGCCCGCCGCGTCGCGCGGGAGTTCGCGGGCGTGGAGCATCGCATCGAGCTTGTGCGCGAGCTGCACGGCGTAAAATACTACAACGACTCCATCGCCACCAGCCCCACCCGCACCATCGCGGGACTGCGCGCCTTCCCGCAAAAGGTCATCCTGATCGCGGGCGGATATGACAAGCACATTCCCTTTGCGCCCCTTGCGCCCGAGATCGTTGAGCGCGTCAAGGTGCTCATTCTCTGCGGCGCGACCGCCGACGCCATCGAGCGCGCGGTGGTGGAGAGCGAAGCCTACAGGACTGCCGCCGAGCGCCCGCGCATCGTCCGCTGCGAGAGCCTGCAAGAGGCGGTGGACGCCGCTTATTTCAGCGCCGGGGCCGGCGACGTCGTGACGCTCTCGCCCGCCTGCGCCGCTTTCGACCGATACGCAAACTTCATGGAGCGCGGCAGGGCCTACAAGGAGCTGGTGCGAAAGCTCGGCGAATAGGGAAAAGCCGTGGGCGCATAGAGTTTCCCCAAAGGGGGGAACGCCCATGCGCCGCTATATGCGCCGCGGCATGACGAAGCGCGAACGGCGCGGACTGCTGCTGCTTCTCATTTGCGCCGCGCTCATCGTGCTCACCGTCACCGCGATGGCGCAGCTTCGGCCGATTTTGACGAGCCTTGCCACCGCGCGGGTGTCGAACGCCGTCACGCGCGTTGTGAACGCCTCGGTGAGTGAAACGCTCTACGACGCTGGCGTGGACTACGACCGCCTGATCTCGCTGGAAAAGGACAGCGAGGGCCGCATCACCGCGGTCAAGAGCAACATGGCGGAGTTCAACCGCCTGCAATCCGCCGTGCTGGCCGACGTGCTGCAAAAGCTCTCGGAGGTCTCGACGCGCGAGCTGGCCATTCCCGTCGGGAACCTGACCGGCACGCCGCTGCTCGCGGGGCGCGGGCCGCTGCTGCATATCAAAATGCAGTCGGTCGGCTCGTCCTCGGCGCACTTTGAGAACGCCTTTGCCTCCGCGGGCATCAACCAGACGCGCCACGAGATCCGGCTGGTCGTGGACGTATACGTGAGCGTCCTGCTGCCGGGCTTTTCGACCGTCACCAAGGTCACCAACCGCTACGCCGTTGCCGAGACGGTCATCGTCGGCTCCGTGCCGGACACCTACACCTACTTCGACACACGCGAGGATATGTCCTCCACCGCCGAGGACTTCATCATGAATAACGCCGGATAAGAGGGGAGAACACCATGGACTACAGAGAACGCATGAAGGAGCTGCGCGACACGCTCAACGCGCACTCCTACCGCTACTACGTGCTCGACGAGCCGAGCATCAGCGACTATGAATACGATATGCTCCAGCGCGAGCTGGCGAATTTGGAACGCGAGCACCCCGAGGAGATCACGCCCGACTCACCCACGCAGCGCGTGGGCGGTATGGCGCTGACGAAGTTCGAGCCGGTCACGCACGCCGTCCCGCTCGAGAGCTTACAGGACTCCTTCTCCGACGCCGAGGTCGTGGACTTCGACGGGAAGGTGCGCGAGCAGCTCGACCGCGTCGAGTACAGCGTGGAGCCGAAAGTGGACGGTCTTTCCGTCGCGCTTGAGTACCGCGACGGTGTGTTCGTCCGCGGCGCGACGCGCGGCGACGGCCGCGTGGGCGAGGATGTGACGGAAAATCTGCGCACGATCCAGTCCATCCCCATGACGCTGCCGGAGAAGCTGCCGCGCCTGATCGTGCGCGGCGAGGTCTACATGGCGAAGAAGGTCTTTGCCGCGCTCAACGCCGAGCGCGAGGAAAACGGCGAGCAGACCTTCGCCAATCCCCGCAACGCCGCCGCCGGCTCACTCCGCCAGCTCGACCCGAAGATCGCGGCGAAGCGCCGGCTGGACATCGCCGTCTTTAACCTCCAGCTTGCCGAGGGCCGCGCCTTCACGACGCACGCCGAAACGCTCGACTACCTGCGCTCTCAGAAATTCAAGGTCATCGGCAATAAGGTGGTTGAAAACGTGCAGGACGCGCTCGCGGAGATCCGCCGCTTGGGGGAAGACCGCGCGGAGCTACCCTACGACATGGACGGCGCTGTTGTAAAGTTAAATAGCCTTACAGACCGCGAGATACTTGGTTCGACGAGCAAGGTGCCGCGCTGGGCCATTGCCTACAAGTACCCGCCCGAGGAGAAGGAGACCCGCGTGACCGACATCATCGTGCAGGTGGGGCGCACGGGCGTTCTGACGCCGAAGGCGGTTTTTGATCCGGTGCATCTTGCCGGCACGACCGTCACGAACGCGACGCTGCACAATCAGGATTTCATCGACGAGAAGGATCTCCGCATCGGTGACGCTATCGTGGTGCGCAAGGCGGGGGAGATCATCCCCGAGGTCGTGCGCGTGCTCAAGGACAAGCGCCCCGACGGTACAAAGCCCTATCATCTGCCCGACCGCTGTCCGGTCTGCGGCGCGCCGGTCTACCGCGCCGAGGGCGAGAGCGCCGCGCGCTGCACGGGTGCGGAGTGTCCCGCACAGCTTCTGCGCAACCTCACGCACTTCACCTCGCGCGAGGGTATGGACATCGACGGCGTGGGCCCCGCGCTTTTGGAGCAGCTCGTCAACGCGGGCTTGGTCTGCAAGGCGTCCGACCTTTACAGTCTCGATGTGCAAAGCATCGCGCAGCTCGATCGCATGGGATTGAAGTCCGCGCAGAACGCCGTCGCCGCCATCGAGCGCTCCAAGCAGAACGACCTCTCGAAGCTCCTGTGCGCCCTCGGCATCCGTCAGATCGGCGCGAAGGCCGCGCGTGTGCTCGCGCAGCGCTTCGGCTCGATGGACGCGCTGATGAACGCCTCGGTCGAGGAGCTGACCGCCGTGGACGACATCGGCGAGGTCACGGCACAGTTTTTGAAGCGATGGTTCGCCGAGGAGCAGTCATCTGACCTTATCGGTTGCCTCAAAAACGCGGGAGTCAATATGACCAGTTTGGAGGCGCCGCAGGATCTTCGCTTCGCGGGAAAGACCTTCGTGCTCACCGGCTCGCTCACGCGGTTCACGCGCGCCGAAGCCGAGGAGCTAATCGCCGCGCACGGCGGCAAGGCCGCCGGCTCGGTGTCGAAAAAGACGAGCTGCGTGGTCGCGGGCGAGGCCGCCGGCAGCAAGCTCGCAAAGGCGCGGGAGCTGGGCGTTCCGGTGCTGAGCGAGGACGAATTTTTATCACTTTTGAACGGTAAAACAGAAGAAAACGAGCAAAAAGGAGACAGCTTATGAACATTCGCACGGCGGAGCGCCGCGATCTTGACGCGATGCTCGCCATCTACAACTACGAGGTGCAAAACGGCACGGCCACCTTCGACGTGAAGCCGCGCGAGGGAGACGCGGGGGAGGCGTGGTTCGCCGCGCACAACGTCGGCAACCACCCGCTGCTCGTCGCGGAGGAGGACGGAAATATCCTCGGCTATGCCTCGCTCTCGCCCTACCGCGACTGGGACGCCTACCTGCAAACTGTGGAGCTTTCGGTCTATGTCGCGCTCGAGAGCCGCGGCCGCGGCGTGGCGAGCGCCCTGATGGACGCCGTTCTCCGCCTTGCGCGCGAGGACGTGGGTACGCACGTCGTCGTCTCCGTCATCACGGGGACGAACGCGGCCAGCGTCCGGCTCCACGAGAAGTTCGGCTTCGCCTGTTCCGGAACGCTCCACGAGGTCGGACTGAAATTCGGACGCTACCTCGACGTGGTCAACTACGAACTGCGCGTCGATAAGAAGTGATGGATACGAACCGCCCCCTGCCTGCAAAAACAGGCAGGGGGCGGTTTTGCGTTATCTGTGAAGGTTTATCGCTTTACATTTTCTCGGGCTTGCTCAGGCCGAGGATGCCAAGTCCGTTGGCGAGCACCTGACGGGTCGCGGCGGCGAGCAGCAGACGGGCGTTCGCCACATCGTCCGCTTCGCCCTTGATGCGGCAGGCGTTGTAGAAGCGGTGAAACGCGCCGGCGAGCCGCATGAGATAGCGATTGATATAGCTCGGGTCGTAGTCGCGGGCGGCCATGCGGATCTCGTCGCTGAAATTGGCCAGTTCCTTGATGAGCGCGCGCTCCTGCTCGCCGGAGAGGAGGGAGAGGTCGGCCTTATCCGCCGCGGGAACGCCGCGCCCCTCGTCCGCCATCGTCTTGAGCAGGCTGCAAATGCGCGCGTGGGCGTACTGGATATAGTAGACGGGGTTCTCGCTGTCCTCGCGCACGGCGAGGCCGAGGTCGAAGTCCATCTGCGTGTCGGGCTTGGCGTTGAAGAAGTAGCGGCAGGCGTCCACCGGGATCTCGTCGAGCAGGTCGGAGAGGGAAATGGTCTTGCCCGTGCGCTTGGACATACGCACCACCTCGCCGTCGCGCACGAGCTTGACGAGCTGCATGAGCACGATGTCGAGCCGGTTCGTGCCGTCGAGCCCCAGCGCGTCGATCGCGCCCTTGAGCCGCGCGACATGGCCGTGGTGGTCGGCGCCCCAGATGTTGATGACTTTATCGAAGCCCCTGACCTCAAGCTTGTTGCGGTGATAGGCGATGTCGCCGGCGAGGTAGGTGTAGAAGCCGTTGGCGCGGCGCAGCACGTCGTCCTTGAGGCCGAGCTTGTCGATGTCCTCGTCCTTCTTGCCCTGCTTGCGGTACTGATCGCGCATGATCTCCGCGGTCTTGACCCACAGCGCGCCGTCCTTTTCGTAGGTCCAGCCGAGCTCGGCGAGCTTTTTCGCGGTGTCGGCCACAAAGCCGCTCTCGTGCAGCGAGGACTCGAAGAACCACTCGTCGAACCGGATGCCGTAGCGCTCCAGATCGCTCTTCATCTTGGGGATGTTGCGGTCCAGACCGAAGCGGGCCATATCGGCGTGACGCTCGGCCTCGGTCTTGTCGAGGTAGCTCTCGCCGTGCTCGGCGTAGAAAGCCTGCGCGAGCTCGCGGATGTCGTCGCCGTGGTAGCCGTCCTCGGGGAACTCGACGACGTCCTCGCCCCTGATGAGCTGGAAGTAGCGGGCCTCGATGCTCTTGGCGAACTTTTCAATCTGATTGCCGAAGTCGTTGACGTAGAACTCGCGCCACACGTCGGCGCCCGACCAGTCGAGCACGCTCGCGAGTGTGTCGCCGAGCACGCCGCCGCGGGCGTTGCCCATGTGCATGGGGCCGGTGGGGTTGGCGGAGACGAACTC
>CAVKBJ010000010.1:0-10533 GCA_963654505.1 Lachnospiraceae bacterium | reverse complement strand
GTGCAGACCGGGTTCCTCGACAGACTGAGGCCGCGCGGCAAGTGCCGCGCGGCCTTTCATTCAATCTCTTACAGCTTGTCCTCGCCCTTTTTGTTCGTGTTCTTCTTGCCCTTGTTGGATGCGATGACGCCGAAAACAAGAAGCGCCGCGATCGCAAAAAGAAAAATGCCGCCAGACTCCATTGTTGGGCCTCCTTTCTTAACAAGTTCTTTACATCACGGTTAGAGTGTACACCTTTTTCCGTTCGAATGCAAGAAAAAAGTTAAGAATTTATAAATTTTGTATAAAGAAACCAAAAACCGCCGGCCATTTTTGACCGGCGGTCCAAATCGCGGGGCTATTGCGGCGTAAGCGGCTCGCTCACGTCCACGCCGTCGAGCACGGGGACGATCTCGCCGTCCACCGCGATCTGTACGCGCTCGACCGTATCGAGCGAGCAGAGCGAGCGCACCAGCGACTCTATCGCCTGCCGCGGCGAGGCGCCGAGGTCGGCGCCGGCGGGCAGATTGAGGTAGCACGTTCCCTCCTCCACGCGGGCGGAGAGCACCGTGAAGTCCTCCGTCAGCAGCGACGAGAGCGCGTCGCTCTCGGGACCCTGCGCGAGCGCCTCGAGCAGCGCGTTCACGCGCGTCTGCCCCTCGTAGAGCGCCAGCGCGCGCTTTTCCGCGCGCAGCTCGCCATTTGTTGGGTCGAGGAAGTAGAGCGACACCGTGACGGGCCTGAGCGCACCCTCGCTCGTCGACAGCAGCGGGTCGGCCGCCGTGAGCGTCTGCATCTTGCGATAGGGCAGCTCCTGCCCGCCCGAGGTGACGGACACGGCGTTTACGCCATCGAGCTGCGTGAGCGTGAGTGTCACGCAGTAGTCGGCCAGCGTCAGGTCGATGCCCGCGAGCCGCGCGTACTGCCGCGAGAAATCCACGCGCGCCCAGTTGCCGAGGATCGACAGGCTCAAAAGCGTCGTCCCGCTCGGCATCGGCGCGCGCACGCCCGCGTCCGGCGCGTCGGCAAGGAGCCGTTCGAGCAGCGCCCGCGCCAGCTCCTCCTGCGTGAGCGCGTCGGCGTCCGCGAACTGCACGCTGCGGGTCACAATAGCGTCTCCGCCGGCCACATCGCTCAGCTCGGCGGCGGGATAATAGAGAAGGTAGCTCGCCGCCTCGTCCGTCTCGCCGCCGCGCATACAGGCGGCGAGCAGCAGCGTGAGAACGAACGCCGCGAGAGGGAATACCGTCCGTCTTTTCATGCGTCCTCCTCCCCCCGCACGGCGGGAAGCCGCACCGTGAAGCAGCTCCCGCCGCCCCGGCGGGAGCTGACGGAAATGCTGCCGCCCCTGCGGCGCACGGTGTCCGCCACGATGGAAAGTCCCAGCCCTGTGCCGCCCGCGGCGCGCGAGCGCATCTTGTCCACGCGGTAGAAGCGGTCGAACACGCGCGGCCGGTCCTCATCGGGAATGCCGATGCCGTTGTCCTCCACGCGCAGCACACACTCGTCCTCCGTTCCGGCGAGCGTCACGCGCACGAAGCCGCCGGGCCGGTTGTACTTGATGGCGTTTTCGGTGAGGTTGTAGATGATCTGGTGCAGATCGTCCCCGCCGGCCAGCACGCTCTGCTCCCGCTCGATGCGATAGGTCAGCTCGACCTGCTTTTCGTCGGCGACCAGCCGCAACATCCGCACCACGCGCTCGATGACCGGCGCGACCGCGACGCTCCGCGCGGGCTCCACAACGCCGCTGTCGAGCCGCGTGAGCCGCAGCAGGTTTTCCGTGATGCGCGTCAGGCGGTCGGTCTCCTGCACGATGTCGCCGACGAACTCGCGCACCGTGGCGTCGTCAATGTCCTCAGTCTGCAAGATGGAGTCCGAGAGCAGCCGGATACCGGCCAGCGGCGTTTTGAGTTCATGGCTTGCGTCGGAAACGAAGCGGCGGCGCGCCTCCTCGGTCGTCTGCAAACGGTCGGAAAGGCTGTTGAACTCTGCGGCGATCTCGCTGATCTCGTCGTGCCCGCCGATCTCGGCGTGATAGCTGTACGCGCCCTCGCGCACCCGGCGGATCGCTTCGAGCAGCACGCCGAAGCGCCGCGTGAGCATCCGCGAGAGGAACAGGCTCAGCAGCACGACGAAGACCGCGACCGCCGCCGAAATACGCAGCAGGTTTTTCTGCAGGCTCAAAAGCAGCGTCGCCTGCTCCACGTCGTACTCGTAGGCGTACACCGCACCGATGGTCTGACTGCGGTAAATGACCGGCGAGGCCGCGCGGCTGCGGAACGTGCCGTCGGTGAAGTCGGCGTAGAAAGCGTCGTACCCCCGCAGCGCCTGCACGATCTCGGTGTAAAGCCCGTAGCGGCCCACCGCGCCGTCCGTCTCGCGGGTGTCGTAGAGAATGCGTCCTGCGGCGTCGGTGACGAGAATGCGCGAGATACCCGTGTCCTCCACCAGCGTCATCGCGGAGGCGACGTTCTCCTCGCTCAGCTCCTCAAGACCGCTCAGCGCCGTCACCATCACGCTCACGCTGCTTTGCAGCGTCGTCTGCTTGGAGCGCACGACCAGATTTTCCGACACGATCAGCGGGTAGGTGTTCATGACGACCAGCACCGCCGCGATGACCAGTATATAGCTCAGCCCGAATTTGACCTGCAGGCTCGCACGTCGCACGGCGCTCCCTCCCCTCGTCCGACCTCTCTTTTTCGCGCGCTCAGTCCTTGAGATAGTAGCCCACGCCCCACTTGGTCATGATGTGCTCCGGCTCGGCGGGATCGTGCTCGAGCTTCTCACGCAGGCGGCGGATGTGTACGTCCACCGTGCGGTAGTCGCCGGCATAGGTATAGCCCCAGACGAGGTCCATCAAATTTTCACGCGAGTAGACGCGGTGGGGATTTTTGATCAGCAGCTCCAGAATGTCGTATTCCTTCGCCGTCAGATCGACCAGTGCGCCGTCGCGCAGCGCAATGCGGCGCTCGGGATCGAGCGAGATGCCGCCAACGGTCAAAAGCTCCGTGCGCTTGTGCGCGGTCTGACCCGCGCGGCGCAGCAGCGCGCGGATGCGCGCCTTCAGCTCTAAAATGTTGAAGGGCTTGGTAACGTAGTCGTCCGCGCCGGACTCAAGGCCGATGATCTTGTCCGCGTCCTCGCTGCGCGCCGTGAGCATGATGATCGGCACGGCGGAGAACTCGCGAATGCGCATACAGGCGGTCAGCCCGTCCACCTCCGGCATCATCAGGTCGAGGATGATAAGGTCGAAGCTCTCGCTCTTAGCAAGCTCGACGGCGGCCGCGCCGTCGAAGGCCGTCTCGACCTGATAGCCCTCGTTTTCCAGATTGAACTTGATGCCCTTGACGAGCAGCTTCTCGTCGTCCACCACTAAAATTTTCACGGCGCTTCGCCTCCTGTCGTGATTTCATCGCGCATCGCCTCGAGCTTCGCGTTTCCGATGCCGCGCACGTTCAGCAGCTCGTCGATGCTTTCAAAGTCTCCGTGCTCGGCGCGGTAGTCGAGGATCTCCTGCGCGAGCGCCGGCCCGATGCCGGTCACGGTGTCCAGCTCCTCGGCGGTCGCGGTGTTGATATTCACGAGCACGCGTACCGGCGCGACCTCCTCCGTCGCCTCGCGTTCGGTCGTCACGGTGTAGCCCGTGCTCTCCGCGCGGCTCGCGTTAAGCGTGAGGTACACCGCGGCGGCGAGGAACGCAAGCGTCACAAGTGCCAAAAAGAAATAGGTGCTCCCGCTTTTTTCCTGCCGTTCCACGGTTGAACTCCCTCCTTTTTTTTGCTATACTGAAAACCGAAACCGGTCGAAGGGCAGCGGATCGCCCGCCGCCCGCGCAATATCATTTTTTATTGTAACATAATGCGAGGTACATTTCCATGAAAAAAAGCCGCTTTTTTGCTCTTTTTTTGGCCCTCGGCCTGCTCATGTCCCTGCTGAGCGTGACGGCCTCCGCCTTTGAGGAGATCGACGTCGATGCCCGCGCCGCCCTGCTCGTCGAGCAGGAGACGGGCGAGATCCTCTACGAAAAGAACGCACACGAGAAGAACTATCCCGCGAGCATCACCAAGCTGACGGTCGCACTGCTGGTGTTCGAGGCGATCGACGCGGGGCAGCTCTCGCTCGATCAGCCCGTCACGGCGCACGAGAGCGCCTTCGAGGGCCTGAGCATCTATGGCAGCACCGCCGGCATCACGGCCGGCGAGGTGCTGACGGTCGAGCAGCTTTTACAGTGTATGCTCATCGTCTCGGCGAACGAGGCGTGCAACATTTTAGCCGAGGCCGTCTGCGGCGAGGGCAATGTCTCCCAGTTCGTGCAGAGGATGAACGAGCGCACTGCCGCGCTCGGCTGCGAGAACACGCACTACGTCAACACCTCCGGTCTGCACGATCCCGACCACTACACCACCGCGTGGGACATCTATCTCATCACGCGCGAGCTGCTCTCCTACGATAAATTCATGGAGATCTGCAACTCCAAGTCCGCCGAGATCGCCGCCACCGACCACAACCAGCGCCATGTGCTCCACTCCACCAACCGCCTCATCTCCAACTGGCGCGAGCTGGGCTACCTCTACCGCGACGCGCAGGGCATCAAGACCGGCTCGACCGAGGAGGCCGGCCACTGCCTCGTTTCCTCCGCCGTGCGCAGCGACCGCCGACTCGTGAGCGTGGTGCTCGGCGCGGAGAAGATCACCCTCGAGGACGGCAAGAGCACCCTCACCAAGAGCTTTTCCGAAACGATCCGTCTCTTTGACTACGGCTTCGACAGCTTCTCACGCCGCGAGATCGTCTCCGCCGACGAGCCGGTGTGCGAGGTGCCCGTCGAGCTTTCGAGCGAAGCGAACTACGTCGTCGCCCGCCCCGCCGAGAGCATCACCCGTATGCTCCCCACGGAGCTTGCGCTCAGCGAGCTGGAGCGTGAGATCACGCTGCCGGACAGCGTGGACGCGCCCATAGCCGCGGGCGACGAGCTGGGCGAGATGACCGTTTCCTACAACGGCACCGTCTACGGCACGGTCAAGCTCCTCGCGCTCAGCGACGTGTCGGCCTCGTGGCTGCTGGTCGCCAAACGCGACGTGGCGGAGTTCTTCTCCCGCACCGTCGTCATGCTCGTGATCGCAGCCGTCGTGCTGCTGATCCTCGCGTTCTTCTTCCTGCGCGGCGCCGGACGCGGACGGCGCTACGGCAGGCGCAGCAGCGGACGGCCCACTCCCACCGGCTACCGCGGCCGCAAAAGATGATCTGAAAAGGAGGTTCTTCCCATGAAATATCTTGTTGTCATCGGCGACGGCATGGCGGATAACCCCGTCGAAGCTCTCGGCGGCAAAACGCCGCTCGAATACGCCGCCATCCCCACTATCGACGCCCTCGCCGCGCGCGGCACGGTCGGCAGCGTCGTAAACTGCCCCAAGCCGCTGCCCGCGGGCAGCGAGACGGCGATCCTCTCCATCTTCGGCTGCGACCCGCTCAAACATTTTTCGGGCCGCTCGCCGATGGAGGCCGCCGCCATCGGGCTCAAGCTCGTCCCCGGCGACGCGGCGTTCCGCTGCAATCTCGTCGCGCTCGAGCCGGGCGATCAGCCCTACGAGGAAAAGCGCATCCTCTCCCACTCCGCGGGCTCCATCGCGGGGCAGGACGCGCTCGACGTCGTCGCGGCGCTCAACGCCGACCCCGCGTTTTCCGCCGCGCTCAAGGCCGCGGATATGTACATCGACCCCAGCCCCTCGTTCCGCCCGCTGGCGGTGAAGCACCATTGCGATCCGCGCGGCGTGACCTTCACCCCGCCGCACGACCATCTCGGCGAGGTCATCGGCCCACTCCTCCCCGCCGGGGAGGACGCCGCTCAGGCCAAGTTCTTTGCCGACCTCATGCGCCTTGCCAACCGCGTGCTCGAGCATCACCCCGTCACCGAAAAGCGCCGTGCCGAGGGAAAATTGGGCGCGAACGGCATCTGGCTCTGGGCGGCGGGCACGGCAATGCAGCTCCCGAGCTTTGAGGAGGAGTACGGCTGCGGCGGCGCGGTGGTCAGCGCCGTGCCCCTGTGCCACGGCATCGGCGTGCTGCGCGGCCTTGAGATGGTCGAGGTCGAGGGCGCGACCGGCGAGCTCGACACCAACTTTGAGGGCAAGCTTGAAGCGACGTGGGCGAGCCTGCAAAGGTACGACTTCGTCTGCCTGCACCTCGAAGCCCCCGACGAGTGTACGCACAACGGCGACCTCAAGGGCAAGGTGCAGGCCATCGAATGGCTCGACAGCCGGCTCGTCAAGCCCCTCACCGAACGGCTGGACGCGGCACACATGGACTACCGCCTGCTCCTCCTCTCCGACCACAAGACGCTCACCGCCACGCGCGGGCACGACGGCGACCCCGTCCCGTATCTCCTCTATGACAGCCGCATCGACAGCGGCAGCGGCGCGGTCTACACCGAAAAGGCCGGCGAAGCCGGCCCCTTCGTCGCGCGCGGCTGCGACCTGCTCCATCTGCTCTTCGAGCGCTGAATATTCCACCGAAAAAGGTCAGCCGAAAGTCGGCTGACCTTTTTTCTCACGCTCCCGCGAGGGGCGCGGGCTCCTCGCGCAGAACGCGGAGCGCCCCGTCCTCCGCGTCAACGCGGACGCGGTCGCCCGCCCGCAGCGCGCCGGAGAGCAACAGCTCGGCCACGGCGTCCTCCACCTCCGCGCGGATCACGCGGCGCAGGGGCCTCGCGCCGTAGAGCGGGTCGAAGCCTTCGTCCGCGACGCGCTCGATTGCCGCGTCCTCCACCGTCAGCGTGACGCCGAGCGCCAGCGCGCGCCGCGCCGTCGCGTCCAGCATTTTCCGTGCGATGACCGCGACCTCCTCGCGGCTCAGGCGGCGGAACACCACAGTCGAGTCGATGCGGTTGAGCAGCTCCGGCCGAAAGGTCGCCCGCAGCTCGGCCATGACCGTCTCTTTCACGCGCGCGAAGCCGCCGTCGCCGCCCTCGTCCTGCGCGAAGCCGAGCCTCGCGCCCGTCGAGGTGATGGCCTTCGCGCCCACGTTCGAGGTCATCACGAGCACCGTATTGCGAAAGTCCACGCGCCGCCCCTGCGCATCGGTCAGCACGCCGTCCTCCAAAATTTGCAGCAGCAGGTTCCACACGTCCTCGTGCGCCTTTTCCAGCTCGTCGAAAAGCACCACCGACCACGGGCGGCGGCGCACCTTTTCCGTCAGTTGCCCGCCCTCGTCGTAGCCGACGTAGCCCGGCGGCGCGCCGACGAGCCGCGAGACCGTGTGCCGCTCCATATATTCCGACATATCCAGCCGCACGAGCGCCTCCTCATCGCCGAACACCGCCTCCGCGAGCGCGCGGCACAGCTCCGTCTTGCCGACTCCCGTGGGGCCGAGGAACAAAAACGAACCCACCGGCCGCTTCGGATCGCGCAGCCCCGCGCGGCTCCGTCGCAGCGCGCGTGCGACCTCCCGCACGGCCTCGTCCTGCCCCACCACGCGCGCGTGGAGCGTTTCCTCCAGATGCAGCAGCCGCTCGCCCTCGCCCTCCGTCAAGCGCGTGATGGGCACGCCCGTCCACGCGGAGACCACCGCCGCGACGTCCTCCCCGCCCACGGTCTGCCGCTTCTCCCGCAGCGCGCGGCGGAGCGCCTCGCGCTCCTGCTTCGCCTGCTCGCGGCAGTTTTGCTCCACGTCGCGCAGCATGGCCGCGCGCTCGTAATCCTGCTCCGCGGCGGCCGCCGCGCGGTCGCGCTCGGCCTCGGCGGCCTTGGCCTCCATCGCCCGCAGCTCGGGCGACTCGGGCTGCGCCCCCGTCCGCACACGGGACGCCGCCTCGTCCATCAGATCCACCGCCTTGTCCGGCAGAAAGCGCCCCGTGATGTAGCGGCGCGAGAGCGTCACCGCGGCGGAAAGTGCCTCGTCGGAGATCTTCAGTCGGTGGTGGTTTTCGTAGCGCGGACGCAGCGCGCGCAAAATCGCCAGCGCCTGCTCGTCGGTCGGCTCGCCGACCGTGACGGGCTGAAAGCGCCGCTCCAGCGCCGCGTCCTTTTCGATATACCTCCGGTACTCGGCGAGCGTCGTCGCGCCGACGACGCGGATCTCCCCGCGCCCGAGCGCGGGCTTGATGATGTTCGCCGCGTCCACCGCGCCCTCGGCGCTGCCCGCGCCGACGATGGTGTGCAGCTCGTCGAGGAACAAAATGACGTTTCCCTCGCGCCGCACCTCGTCGAGCAGCGCCTTCACGCGCTCCTCGAATTCGCCGCGGTACTTTGTCCCCGCGACCATCGCGGACAGGTCGAGCGAGAGCAGGCGCTTATCCAGCAGCTCGTCGGGGACCTCCGCCGCCGCGATCCTCTGCGCGAGCCCCTCGGCCACCGCTGTCTTGCCGACGCCCGGCTCGCCGATGAGCACGGGATTGTTCTTCGTGCGGCGCGAGAGGATCTGCACCGCCCGCGCGATCTCCGCGTCCCGCCCGATCACGGGGTCGAGCTGCCCCGCGCGCGCCATCGCCGTCAGGTCGCGGGTAAATTCCGCAAGCCCCCGCCCGCGCCTGCCGCCCTCGTTTTCCCGCAGCATCCGGTTTCCCTCCTTTGCCGCCGTGCGCGGCGTTTCGTTGATCTGCTGTGTCAGCGCGGCATAGAGCCGCTTCGGGTCGGCCCCCGCCGCCGCTAATATCCGCACCGCCATGTTGCCGCCGTCGCGCAGCAGTCCCAGAAGCAGATGCTCCGTGCCGATGCGCGGGCTCCCGAAGCGCATCGCCTCGGCGGCCGCCAGCTCCACCGCGCTGCGCGCACGCGGCGTCAGGCCCTGCGAGGGAAGGCTGCCGGACAGCCCGCGCCCCACCAGACGCACGAGCTGCTCGCGCAGCCCCTCCTCCGTGACGCCTGCCTCGCACAGCGCGCGGCAGGCCGCGCCGCCGTCCTCGCGCAAAAGCCCCAGCAGGATATGCTCGCAGCCGACGTAGCCGTGCCCCAGCTCCAGCGCCGCCTCCTGCGCCAGACGCAGGACCTGCTCCGCGCGCGGGGTAAATTTCCGTTCTGCCATATTCTTCACACTCCCAAGCGCATTTTCCCCCGTCCGACCGGATT
Organism: Lachnospiraceae bacterium; assembly: GCA_963654505.1. Classification (GTDB taxonomy): domain Bacteria; phylum Bacillota; class Clostridia; order Oscillospirales; family Oscillospiraceae; genus Hominicoprocola. The sequence goes on along the minus strand of CAVKBJ010000010.1, from coordinate 1,495 downwards.
TTAGACGCCCCCGCTCCTCTCTCTTTCATCACAGTCATCAAAAATTTTGTGCATAAATCAGGAGGTTTCCCTCATACTTCCTCTTGCTTTTTCGCGCATCGCCGTGTACAATAGGGGCATCAATCAAATGGAGGTGCTCTCATGGCCTATCACATCAGTTCTGCCTGCGTCAGCTGCGGTGCTTGCGCGGATGCCTGCCCCGTCGGTGCGATCTCTCAGGGCGATTCCCAGTATCAGATCGACGCCGGTGCCTGCTTGGACTGCGGTTCCTGCGCGGATACCTGCCCCAACGGTGCGATCTCTCAGCAGTAAGTGCTTAAAAAAATAAGGACGCGCCGCGTGCGCGTCCTTATTTTTTGCCCTCGGGAGGAAAATTCTATGGAACGCAAAGACTGCCTCTGGCCCGGCGGCCCCTGCTTTTATTTCGACACCGCGCTCTTTCCGCCCTCGACCGACAGCTTCGCCCTCGCGTACTTCGCCGCGCCGCGGAGGCGCGAGCGCGTGTGCGACCTCGGTAGCGGCACGGGACTGCTCGGCGCGCTGCTGCTCGCGCGTGAGCCGTCGCTCACGCTCGAGTGCGTGGAGCAGAACGCCGCGGCGAACGCCCTCGCGGGAAGGACCTTCGCCGAAAACGGCTGGGCGGAGCGCGTGACGCTCCGTACCGGCGACCTGCGCGATCCCGCCGCGCTCCCCGACGCGGGCAGCGCGGACTACGCGCTCTCCAACCCGCCCTACTTTCCCGCGGGCAGCGGCGCGAGCGCCCCGGGCGCGGCGCGGCAGGCCGCGCGGGAGGAGGTCGGCTGCACGCTCTCCGACGTCTGCGCCGCGGCCTCGCGGACGCTGCGCTATGGCGGGCGCTTCGCGCTCGTCCACAGGCCGGAGCGCCTGGCCGATCTTCTCTGCACGCTCCGCGCGCACGGCATGGAGCCCAAGCGCCTGCGCTTTCTCGTCTCCGCACCGGAGGGCGCTCCCTCGCTCGTGCTTATAGAAGCGCGGCGCGGCGGGAAAAGCGGCCTTGCGGTCGAGCCGCCGCTCGCCGTCGGCTCGGCGGAGTGGGACAGGGTCTACTTCCGGGCGTAAAAAACCGCGCGCCCCGCGGCGCGTCTTTCCCTTGACTTTGCCCGCCCCGTCGGCTACAATAGGGAGCGCGAGTAAGACAGGCGGTCGCGCGTCAAAGCCGAAAGGCTTGTCGTGAGGAAAGTCCGGGCTCCACAGGGCAAGGATAACGGGTAACGCCCGCCCAGAGCGATCTGAGGAAAAGTGCAACAGAAATAGACTACCTGTAGCAATATGGGAAAAGGTGGAAAGGTGCGGTAAGAGCGCACCCGTCGGCTGGAGACTGTCCGACGCTGTAAACTCTATCCGGAGCAACACCGGTATGGGAGCAGGGGCCCCGCGCCCCAAGGCCGGCCCGGCCGCTCCCGGGGTGGCTAAAGCGCTGCGGCAACGCGGCGCGTAGATAGATGACTGCCAGATACAGAACCCGGCTTACAGT
>CAVKBJ010000009.1:0-5946 GCA_963654505.1 Lachnospiraceae bacterium | reverse complement strand
AGCAGGCGGGGATTTCCTTATCTTAACGGAAAATGGTCTTAACTTAATGACATTGACGCCTCCGGGCGGCCCTTTTTCATTTGACGCGGGCGCAAAAGCATGGTATCGTAAAGAAAAGAATTTGACGCGCCGCGCTGCGGCGCTTTTTCAGAGGACAAGCCATGAGGAAACTCGTCATCGGAATACTCGCCCACGTTGACGCGGGGAAAACCACTCTCTCCGAGGGGCTTTTGTACGCCGCGGGCGCGCTGCGCGTGCTCGGCCGCGTCGATCACGGCAACGCCTTTTTGGACACCGAGGCGCTCGAACGCGAGCGCGGCATCACCATCTTTGCCAAGCAGGCTGTGATGGATTGCGGCGACACGCACATCACGCTGCTCGACACGCCGGGACACGTCGATTTCTCCGCGGAGGCGGAGCGCACACTTCAGGTGCTCGACTACGCGATCCTCGTCGTCAGCGGCACGGACGGTGTGCAGGGGCACACCCGCACGCTCTGGCGGCTGCTCGATCGCTGCGGCGTGCCGACCTTCCTTTTCATCAACAAGATGGATCTTGCGGGCGCGAACCGCGCGGCACTGCTGGAGAGCCTGCAAAGGAGCTTCGGCGCCTGTGTGGACTTCGGCGCGAAGCCGTGCGAACGCGACGAAGCCGCCGCGCTCACGGACGAGGCGGCGCTGGATGAGTTTTTAGAGGCCGGCGCCCTCGCGGACGACACGCTCGCGGGACTGATCTCCGCGCGGAAGATTTTCCCGTGCTGCTTCGGCTCCGCGCTCAAGAACGAGGGCGTGGGGGAGTTTTTACAGCTCCTCACGCGCTTCACGCGCGCGCCCGTGCGCGGCGCGGACTTCGGCGCGAGGGTGTTCAAGATCTCCCGCGACGCGCAGGGCACGCGGCTGACGCACCTGAAGGTCACCGGCGGAACCCTGCGCGCGAAGATGCTGCTCTCCTGCGGCAAGGCCGACCAGCTTCGGCTTTATTCCGGCGCAAAATTCCGTCCGCTCGACGTAGCGGAGGCCGGCGAGGTCGTAGCGGTCACGGGCCTGACGGACACCTATCCCGGACAGGGGCTCGGCGCGGAGCCGGACGGCGCGGGGCCGGTGCTGCAAAGCGTGCTCACTTACCGCATTTTTCTGCCCGAGGGCGCGGACGCGCACGCCGTTCTTCCGAAGCTGCGCGAGCTGGAGGACGAGGACCCGATGCTCCATATCGTGTGGGAGGAGGCGACCGGCGAGCTGCACGCCGAGCTGATGGGCGAGGTGCAGCTTGAGATCTTGCAGCGGCTGATCCTCGACCGCTTCGGCCTTGCCGTCACCTTCGGCGAGGGCGGCATCGTTTATAAGGAAACGATCGCCGGCACCGTCGAGGGCGTAGGGCACTTCGAGCCGCTGCGCCATTACGCGGAGGTGCATCTGCTGCTCGAACCCGCGCCGCGCGGCAGCGGCGTACAGCTTGCCGCCGCCTGTCCGACAGACAAGCTGGATCTCAACTGGCAAAGGCTGATCTTGACGCACCTTGCCGAGCGCGCGCACCCCGGCGTGCTGACCGGCAGCGCGCTGACCGACGTGAAAATCACGCTGCTCGCGGGCCACGTCCATCTCAAGCACACCGAGGGCGGCGATTTCCGACAGGCGACCTACCGTGCCGTGCGGCAGGGCCTGATGCAGGCTGAGAGCGTGCTGCTCGAACCGTTTTACGACTTCCGTCTGGAGCTTCCTCCCGAGTGCGTGGGCCGCGCGATGACCGACCTTGCCGCGATGGGCGGCACGGCGGATACGCCGGAGACGGTCGGCGGGGAAACGGTACTCACCGGCTTCGCGCCGGTCAAGGGACTGCGCGGCTACGCGCGCGAGGTCGCGGCCTACACCCGCGGACGGGGCCGGCTGAGCTGCGCTCTGCGCGGCTACGCGCCCTGTGCGGACGCCGAGGCAGTCGTCGCCGCCATCGGCTACGATCCCGAGCGCGACGCGGAAAATCCGACCGGCTCGGTGTTCTGCGAGCACGGCGCGGGTGTCTACGTCCCGTGGAACGAGGTCAAGGCCCGTGCGCACCTCCCCTGCGTGTTACAGGAGCGGCCCGCTGAGGAATCGGAGCCGCCGTCCCCGCGCCGCCGTGCGACCGATGCCGCCGCGGAGGACAGGGAACTGCAAGCCATCTTCGAGAGCACCTACGGCAAGGTCGAGCGCCGCGCGTTCGAGCCGCAGCGCGCCCCCGCGCGCCATGCGCTCGACGAGGTGCGCTACAGCATGAAAAACCAGAAGTCCGGCCCCGAGTATCTGCTCGTGGACGGCTACAACATCATCTTCGCATGGGATGCGCTCAAAAAGCTCGCCGCCGAGGACGTTTCCGCCGCGCGCGAGGCTCTCACGGGCATTCTTGCCAACTACCGCGGCTGGCGAAAATGCGAGATCATTCTCGTTTTCGACGCCTACAAGGTCAAGGGTAATCCCGGCTCAGTCGAAAAAAAGAACGGCATCTACGTCGTCTACACCAGAGAGGCGCAGACCGCTGACAGCTACATCGAGCGCGCGACCTACGACCTCGGCAAAAAACACCGCGTCCGCGTCGCCACGTCGGACAATATGGAGCAGGTCATCATTCTTGGCCACGGGGCGCTGCGCATCTCCGCCCGCGCGTTTGAGGATGAGGTCGCCGAAGCCGAGGGGCAGATTGCCGGCCTCATCGAGCGATGGAACGTGAGTGGCTTCGAGCTGCGCCGCGTGCGCGCGAGGGCGAAGATCATCGACACAAGGGAAGGAGAAAAGCCGTGAGGCTTTTCTCCTTTTGCTCTTGACAAATACCCGGGAAGGGTATATAGTTCAGATACCCTACAGGGGTATCCGAATATTAAGGGAGGGATCAGCTATGGACCGATCGGACTGCTGCCGCTGCTCGCAGCGCAAAAAGGAACGCTCGCCGGAGGAGTACAAAAAGCTCATTCACCGGCTCAACCGTATCGAGGGGCAGATCCGCGGCATCCGCGGCATGGTGGAGACCGGCGCGTACTGTCCCGACATTTTGGTGCAGGCCGCGGCGGTCAACGCGGCGGTCAACGCTTTCAACAAGGAGCTGCTTGCCGCGCACATCCGCACCTGCGTGGCCGACGACATCCGCGCGGGGAAGGACGAGACCATCGACGAGCTGGTGACAACGCTGCAAAAGCTCATGAAATGAGCGAAAGCCGCACAACCTAAGGGAAAAACGCAAGGCAAGGGGAAAATATGACACAATACAACGTCACCGGCATGAGCTGCGCTGCCTGCTCGGTTCGGGTCGAAAAGGCGGTGAGCAAGGTCCCGGGCGTCACGTCTTGCTCGGTAAGCCTGCTGACGAACTCAATGGGCGTAGAGGGCGTCGCCGCCCCACAGGACGTCATATCCGCCGTACAGGCGGCGGGCTACGGCGCGTCCGTCAAGGGCGCGGGCAGGGCCGTGCCGACGCCCTCGGAGGCGGAGGCGGCGCTGGAGGATCGGGAAACGCCGGTTTTGAAACGGCGGCTCGTCTGGTCGCTCGGTTTCCTGCTCGTGCTGATGTACTCCTCAATGGGACACATGATGTGGGACTGGCCGCTGCCCGCGTTCTACACGGACAACCATGTGGCGATGGGACTGACGCAGCTTTTGCTGACCGCCGCTGTCATGGTCATCAATCAGAAGTTCTTCATCAGCGGTTTTCGAAGCCTGCGGCACGGCGCGCCGAACATGGATACGCTCGTCGCCCTCGGCGCGACGGCGGCATTCGGTTACAGCACCTATGCGCTCTTTGCCATGACCGGCGCGCAGGCGCGTGGCGATGCGGAGACCGTGACAGCTTATATGATGGATCTCTACTTCGAGTCCGCCGCCATGATCCTCACGCTCATCACCGTCGGCAAGCTGCTCGAAGCGCGCTCAAAGGGCAAGACGACCGACGCGCTCCGAAGCCTTATGAAGCTCGCGCCGCAGACCGCGACGGTCGAGCGGGACGGCAAGGAGCTTGTCGTCCCCATTGAGCAGGTGCGGAAGGATGACGTTTTTCTCGTCCGGCCGGGCGAGAGCATTCCGGTGGACGGCGTGGTGCTCGACGGTGCGAGCGCCGTCAACGAAGCGGCCTTGACCGGCGAGAGCCTGCCGGTGGACAAGGCCGCGGGCGACACGGTCTCCGCCGCGACGGTCAACCACTCCGGTTTTCTGCGCTGCCGCGCCACGCGCGTCGGCGAGGACACCACGCTCTCGCAGATCATTCAGATGGTCAGCGACGCCGCCGCGACCAAGGCGCCCATCGCAAAGGTTGCGGATAAGGTCTCGGGCGTGTTCGTGCCGACCGTCATCGCCATCGCGGCGGTGACGACCGCCGTATGGCTGCTGCTGGGACGGAGCGTCGGCTTTGCCCTTGCGCGCGGCATTTCCGTGCTGGTCATCAGCTGTCCCTGCGCGCTGGGACTTGCCACGCCGGTCGCCATCATGGTCGGCAGCGGACTGGGCGCGAGGAACGGCATCCTTTTCAAAACTGCCGCGTCGCTGGAGGAGGCGGGCCGCGTGGACATCATCGCCCTCGATAAGACCGGCACCATCACCGCCGGCGAGCCGCAGGTCACGGATGTTCTGAGCGCGGACGGTGTGAATAAAGCGGAGCTGCTCCGCGCGGCGCTTGCGCTTGAACAAAAGAGCGAGCACCCGCTCGCCCGCGCCGTTCTCTCGAGAGCGCAGGCTGACGGCCTGACCGCCGACGAGGTCGAGGACTTTCAGGCGCTCTCCGGCAGCGGCCTGACCGCAGTGCGGCAGGGAAGGACGCTCTGCGGCGGCAGCTTGGCATATATCTCCACGGTCGCGGAGATTTCCCCGGCGATGCGTGCGCGCTGCGATGCGCTCGCGGAGGACGGCAAGACGCCGCTGCTGTTCAGCGAAAGCGGAACGCTCCTCGGCGTGATCGCCGTGGCGGACGTCATCAAGCCGGACGGTCCGCAGGCCGTGCGCGAGTTACAGGGAATGGGGCTTGAGGTCGTGATGCTCACCGGCGACAACGAGCGCACGGCGCGCGCCATCGGCAGGGCCGCGGGCGTGGATCGCGTGATCGCGGGCGTACTGCCCGACGGCAAGGAGGCGGAGATCCGCCGCCTGCGCGGGCGCGGCAGGGTAGCTATGGTTGGTGACGGTATCAACGACGCCCCCGCGCTCACCCGCGCGGACGTGGGCATCGCCATCGGCGCGGGTGCGGACGTCGCCATCGACGCGGCGGACGTGGTGCTGATGAAAAGCCGCCTGAGCGACGTGCCCGCCGCCATTCGGCTGAGCCGCGCGACGCTGCGCAACATTCACCAAAATCTCTTTTGGGCGTTTTTCTACAACACGCTCGGCATCCCGCTCGCGGCGGGCGTGTTTATCCCGCTGGGGCTGACGCTCGATCCCATGTTCGGCGCGGCGGCAATGAGCCTGTCGAGCTTCTGCGTGGTGTCCAACGCCCTGCGGCTGAACCTGTTCGCCCCCCGTAGCGCAAGGCACGATTACAGACGCAGCAAAAAGCAACCCGCCAAAATTTCAAATACAAAGGAGAAGGAACCCATGAAAAAGACGATGAAGATCGAAGGTATGATGTGTACCCATTGCGAGGCGACCGTCAAGAAGGCGCTGGAGGCCGTTCCCGAAGTCGTGGACGCTGAGGTCAGCCACACCGCCGGAACCGCCATCGTGACGCTGCAAGCACCCGTGGACGACGCCGCACTCCGCAAAGCCGTAGAGGACAAGGAGTACAAGGTCCTCGGCATCGAATGAGCCATCTTAAACCGAAAGAACAGGGAACGCGCTCCTGCGGGAGCGCGTTCCCTGTTTCCTGCTTTATTTTAGCCCTGCACCGGCTGCACAAGGGTAACCGTCAAAGCAGAGGGCGAATAGACACACATGAGACAATAATCTTGGGAAGTTGTGAAACGTTCCGGAACTAAACGCCAAGTGGTAAATGTCGAATGAC
>CAVKBJ010000008.1:0-13630 GCA_963654505.1 Lachnospiraceae bacterium | reverse complement strand
TCACCGCACACCCCTAAATGTCATAGTGGTGGGAAGCTGCGCAGCTTCCCACCATCATTGTCTCATGCCTGTCCAGCCGCGGGGACGTTTTACGCTTACGTTGTTTCTGATTTATCCGGGGAGCTTCTGCTGCTTCTGTGCCGCAGGCTTGCCGTTCTGCACCTGCGGAGCGCCGTTCTGCACCTGCGGAGCACCGTTCTGCTTTGCTGCGGTCTGCGCCTTCTTCACGTTGATCATAAGATTATAGCCGATCTTGTCCGCGTAAAACTCGGGCTTCTTCAACAGCTTCGCGAAATTCTCCGGCGTGTTGGGACCGCGCAGCTCCTCAAATTTCCCGGATTTGAGCACCATCTGCGTCAGCTCGCTCATCGCGCCCTTTTTCAGCAGGGTTTCGATCGGACGCTTTGTTTCCGCGCCCCGCTGCTCGTACTTCCAAAGATGGCGCACCGTTTCGGCGGCGATGGCCATGTTCCCGTATTTGGCCGCCTCCGCCTCGTATGCTTTCGCGCTTTCCGGGTCGGGGGCCTCCTTTTGGGCTTCGAGCGTGCCCTCAAACATCTGCTTCATGTGGTTGACGTAGCCGGTGATCATCGCGTTCACGGGAGAGTCCATGTTTTCCGCCGACATTTCTCCGAAGGCGTTCTCCGCTTTTTCCAACAGGCTGTCCACCTGCACTTGCTCATACGCCTTGCCGGTGTCCTCCAGCACCGCGTTGAGCTTGCTGCCGTCCGCCACCTGCGCCTCGGTCCGCGCTTTTGCTTCGGCTTCCTCTTGCAGCCGCTTTTCCTCGTCGAGCTGCGCCTGCCGCGCCCGTTCCGCATCCTCGGCGGGCTTCACTTGCCGCTGCATGGGGGTGAGCTCCTTCAGCTCCTCGGAGATCTGCATGCCTCGCTCAACGGCCTCCCTTTCGGCCTTTTCACACGCCTCCGCCTGCATGAACGTGGCGTTGTGCTTCTTGACGGTATCCAGTTGGGTGAACGTGCCGGAGATGAATTTATTGATGTCCTGACACAGTTTCTGACCGGGATCCTCGGCGGCCTTGCCGCCCTTGGCGCGGATATCCTTGCGGTTCTGAGCGTCATACGTCGTTGCTGCCGCCTGAAGTGCCAGCAGCTTCGCCTCAAGAGCCTCGACCCGCTCCGGAGCGGCCTTTTCGCCCACCGTTACACCGCGCAGCTCGCCCAGCGCCTCGCGCATGACGTCGAACGCCGCGGCGGTCTGCTTGTTTTTGCTGCGGGGCACATTCTCGCACTTGCGCCACAGCTCGGCCGTGCTACCGAGCAGACTGCCGTCGATGTATCGGCCCGGCACGTCGAAGCGGAACTTCACGCTGAACTCGCCGTTCTCCAGCCGCACGTCCTCCCGCGCACAGATAATGGTGCGCCCGTTGCGGGAGTAGACCGTCAGATCGGGGTCGCTCTCGCAGGTGGTGTTATCGGTCGGAACCAGGCCGCGCTTTGGGTCTCTGACATCCTCCAGCGCGAAGCGCTTGAGTGCCTCCTGCCGCTTCCCGTGCTGCAAGGCGTACACGCCGCGGTTGTTTTCCGTGGAGAAGGTGTAGAGCATGGACGTGTCCTTATTCTGTCCCGGCTGGTTCTGAAAGGCGAACACGCCGCCGCGGAGCAGCTCGACGGGGTCAAAGATGGCGCTGTAGGGGTTGGCGGCCTGCGTCGCCATGCAGGTGTAGGGCAGAAGCTCGCTCGAAGCGTCCTCGTACTTCACCTTGAAGCGGTCGGCCTCCTCCGGGGTCCTTTGAATGCCAAAGTCGTGCAGGTCGTCCATGCAGTTGCCTGCGTTGTACATCAGGTAAACGCCGGGGTCCATCAGGATATTATAGGCGGCGTCCAGCCCGCCCTCCGTCTTTTCGGCCTCCCCGGACAGAATATCCTTAGAGGCTTTCTTGAACGCATCCGGCTTCGGCGCCCTGCTGATCCGGTCCATGAGCATACCGTAGAGAATATCGGGCGCTTTCTCCCGGTCGGCGCGCGCCTGATCGGCGGCCTTCTGCGCGTCGTAATTCTGATTTTTGATGTACCAGTCGCGGCGCTTTTCCTCAAACTGCTCCGGCGTGATCTGCTTCTCGCCCAGCGCCACCATCATGACGACGGTCTCGTTGTACTCGCGGCAGGTCTTCTCGTCGCCGTCCACGCCGTTGAGCATCATCAGATGCTCCATCCAGCGTCGACGGGTGACGCCGCCGGCCTCCCTCAGTTCCTCGGGCTTGAAAAGCTGCTTGACGGTTTCATTGAATGTGTGGTCGCGCTGCGCCTGATTTTTCAGGGCGTTGAGCTGTGCATTGAGGCACTCCTGCGAGTAGCGGTAGCGCTCCTGCCGCACCTTCTCCGCCTCGGCCTTTGCCGCGGCGTTCTCCTCGGCGCCGACATTCGGATTATCGGCGGGGCTGCGGAAGCGGGGCAGCTGAAAGTTGGGATAGAACTTCCGCTGAGTTTCATAGATCTCGTCCAGCGATTTCCCCAGATCGTTCGCGTCCGGGCCGTGAGCGAGTACCTCCTGCGCGACCTGCGCGGCGGCCTTTTCCAGCGCCTCCCTGATGGACATGGTCTGCGCGTATTCCAGTGTCAGTGCATCAAGCCGGGCTTGAAGTGTTTCGTTCGTAGTGCTCTTAGCTGAAAATGATCCCATATCGTTTTCCTCTTCTTATTTTTTGTTTTAAGCGTTCCGCGTCTGGACTGTGGCATCTGCCTGCGATTTTCCGTCGGCTGACGGCGCGCTGCCGAGATAGTGCAGGCCGAGCATCGTGATGTCGTCGAACTGCGGCGCTTCGCCCACGAAGGCGTCGATGTCTGCTTTCAGGCGGGGCAGCAGCTCCGCAGGACTGGCCTCGACGTTCCGGTTGAGCGACGCGAGCATCCGGTCCGTGCCGAAAAGCTGGTTGGAGGAGTCCGTCGCCTCCGCCACGCCGTCGGTGTAGACAAAGAGCACATCGCCGGGAGCGAGCTGCAATTCATAGTCCTTGTAGCGGCTGCCCTCGATGCAGGCCAGCACCAGCCCGTGCGGGTCCTTGACCAGCTCGTACTGTCCGTTCGCGCGGCAGAGCGCGGGATACTCATGCCCCGCATTGGCGCAGATGAGCTTTCCAGTGGAAAGCTCCAAAATGCCGAGCCACACGGTCACGAACATATCGATGGGGTTGTTGGCGCAGAGCTGGCTGTTGACCTCCTCCAACACGTCCTTGGGGGCCTTGCCGCTCTGCGCGCTGTTTTTCAGCAGCACCTTGGTGATGACCATGAACAGCGCCGCGGGAACTCCCTTGCCGGACACGTCCGCGATCACCAGCGCCAGATGGTCGTCGTCCACAAGGAAGAAGTCGTAGAAGTCGCCGCCGACCTCCTTGGCGGGCGTCATCGTGGCGTAGATGTCAAACTGCTTCGTGTGGTCGGGGAAGGGCGGGAAGATGCAGGGGAGCATACTGGCCTGAATTTCGGTTGCCACCGAAAGCTCCGCGCCGATGCGCTCCTTCTCCGCCGTGATCGCGGTGAGGTCGCGGATGTAGTCGTAAATGCTCTGCTCCATCTGACGGACGGCGTAATAGAGCCGTCCCATCTCGTCTCCGCTGTGGAGCCGCGGAACATCAACGATCCGCTGTCCCGGCTCGATCAGCCCGGCCTTCTGCCTTTGAACAAAGCTGTCGGCGATGTTGGACAGGCGGTTGAGCGGCCGCACCAGAAGAAACTGTGAGAACAGCACCGAGAGCACGGTAAGAAACGCCGTGATGATCAGCAGGATACGGAGCAGATGGAACAGGAAGTCGTGCTCGGCGGCCTCGGTATCCTTCATGGAGAAGATGACCGCCATGTAACCGCGCGTCGCACCGCTCTCATCGCGGATCGCGGAGAGGGCGTAAACGGCGCCGGCGCCCCGGCTCTCCTGCCGGATGGGCTCCACATCCTCACCGGCGAGCAGACGGTCCTGCACCGCGATAAACTCCGGGAAGGTGAACTGCTGTATCTCGCCAAGTCCCAGCGCGTCCGGCCGGTCGTCGGTGTTGTAGACCACGTAGAAGCCGTCGCTCGACGGCTTGAGACAGCAGATCGCTACGACGCCGTAATTCTTCTGGATTGCCAGCAGCCGCTCCTGCACCTGCTCATACGCCGCGTCCGTCTCGCCGGTGGAAAGATAGCGGTCGATGGACTTCGGATCGATCTGCGCCGCGGTCGCCAGCGCCAGATTGTTCGCGGTCGTGATCACCTGATTGTCCAAATTGTCCCGATACTCCTGATAGCTGAACACCACGGCGGCGCCGCCGATCATGACGGCGATGAAAATAATGTTCAGGGCGCTTTTCACGCCCATGGAAAGGCGAATCTTATATTTGTCCGGCATACGCATTATTTCTTCCTCACCATTACAGCGTCTTGCGGATGGTGAGGACGTTTTTCCCATCCTCGTAGGAATAGACCACGTCGTCCATGTTCTTCTTCACAAGAAAGATCCCAAGGCCGCCGACGTCGCGGGACTCCGCCGCCTTGGTCACGTCCACATCCGAACGCTCCAGCGGGTTGAAGGGCGTCCCGTGGTCGAGGAAACGGATCGTGACCGTCGGGGGATTGCCGCCCGCGTCCACGTCGATCTCCGCCTCGCCGATCTCGGGGTGATAGGCATAGCTCGCGATATTGACAAAAATTTCCTCGACCGCCAGCTCCACCTGCATCTGCACCTTCATGGAGCAGCCGTACTTTTCCAGCTCCTCGCCGATAAAGCCGTTGATCTTCTCAAGCTGAGCGACCTCAGCCGGTACACGGATCGTTTTCATGTTTTTTCTCCTTTCGTGCTCGGATCAAGCCTCATTTTGAATACCCGCGAGAGGTGGGCTTTGTTGCAGGAAAATCAAATTTTCCGCGCCTCAGATGACGCGCCCGCTCAGCTTCGCAAGGACGAGCAGAAAGACCGTCAGTATCAGCGGGACCAAAAGAGAGAGCAGGCGGCTCCTTTTCTCCCGCTGGATCTCACAGCTCATGAGAAGGATCGAGCCGAAGCACACCGCGCTGCTTAAAAGATGGTGCGGAAAATCGGCAAGGGCCTGACCGAGATAGTGAACGCCGAGCAGCGCCTGTATCGTATTCCCCAGCCCGAGAATGACCGCGCCGAGGGCATTCTGCTTTTTGCAGCAGTATGCGATGAATCCGCCGGGCAGCGTCAGAACGATCATCGGGAGCCAGATGAGGTAGTAATGCACCGCCAGATCCACGGTGAGCGAACCAAATAGCACTTCGACCGCAAACACCAGCGGCTGGCTGATGAAGAAAAACGCGAAGCATTTGAGCGCCGCCTCCCAGCCCTTTTTGCAGTTGACCACAATGATGACCGCAAAGATCACCCACCACTCATAGCTGATGCCGATGTCCTGAAAGGAGGTGTCCTTCAAGGCATCGACCAGCATGATCGCGCCGGTATAAACGCCGGCGGCCGCCGCAAACAAAACGACGGACAGCCAGCTCATTTTAAGTCCTCCGAATAAACGCTTCATAAATGTCCCTTTCCATGCTGATCTACAGCTTGTCCTATAAGAGCAACTCGATATATTTTAGAACCACCGCTTCTTCTGCGCGCGGTCGAGCACGAAGGGCAGCATCTCCTCGCGGTCGAGCACGGTGGTGTGGCGCACGGGGCGCTCGCGCAGACCGCGGAGGTTTTTCGGCGCGGGGACGCCGGTGGCGCGCTCAAGCTGCTCCATCACGGCGAACTCGTCGCCCCCGGCCTGTTCGCCAAGCCCCTCCAGCACTGCGGCGGGGAACTTGTAGGGCGACGCGGTGGAGAGCACCACGACCGGCGCGTGACCGGGATTCGCCGCCTTGTACTGCTGCGCGACGTTCCACGCGACGGCGGTGTGCGTGTCGCAGAGGTAGTGATGCTCACGCCAGACCGCGCCGATGGTGGCCTTCGTCTCCTCATCGCCGCAGCAGCCCGCCCAGAAGAGGGACTGGATCTTTTCACGCAGCGCCGCGCTCACCTCGTATGCGCCCTCCTCGGAGAGTTGACGCATGAGTTTCGCCACCAGCACCTCGTCGCCGGAGAGCAGGAACAGCAGACGCTCCAGGTTGCTGGACACTAAAATGTCCATCGACGGCGAGCTGGTGAGGTAGAACGGGCGCTTTTTGTCGTAGCGGCCCGTGCGGATGAAGTCGGTGAGCACGTTGTTCGCGTTGGACGCGCACACGAGCGTTCCGACCGGCAGTCCCAGCCCGCGGGCAAAGTACCCGGCGAGAATGTCGCCGAAGTTTCCGGTGGGCACGACGTAATCGACCTTATCGCCCACCTTGACCGTACCGCGGCTCACAAGGTCGGCGTAGGCGCGGAAGTAGTAGACCACCTGCGGGGCGAGGCGGCCGATGTTGATGGAGTTCGCGCTCGAAAGGCGCACGCCCTTGCCCGCGAGCAGGCCCTCTCCGCCGACCTTGGCAAAAACCTGCTTCACGGCGGTCTGCGCGTCGTCGAAGTTGCCGCGCACGGCGGCGACGCAGGTGTTCTCTCCGCCCTGTGTGACCATCTGCGCCTTCTGCACGGCGGACACGCCGCCGTCGGGGTAAAAGACGATGATCTTCGTCCCCGCCACGTCGCAGAAGCCCTCCATCGCGGCCTTGCCGGTGTCGCCGGAGGTCGCGGTGAGGATCAGGATCTCATCGTCCACGCCGCATTTCCGCTTCGCCGCGGTCATCAGGTGCGGGAGCATGGAGAGCGCCACGTCCTTGAAGGCGCTCGTCGGGCCGCGGAACAGCTCGAGCACCGTGTCCCCCCCGACCGGAACGGTGGGGGTGAGCTCCTCCGTCTCAAACCTGCCGGTGTAGGCCGCGCGGACGAGCCCTTCCATTTCCTCATGCGTGAAATCGGGCAGCAGCGCGCACAATACCTCCACCGCCATGCCCTGCGTCGAGAGGGTCAGGCAGCGCTTCCAGTTGAAGTCCAACCCCGCGAGCGGGGGCATGGCGTACAGCCCTCCGTCGGGGGCAAGGCCGTTCAGGATCGCCTCGGCGCTCGTGGCGGTGAGGGCCGCGTTTCGTGTGCTTTGATACTTCATATTAAAACCTCCGTTTTCGAAATTTTTCATTCGCCGGTCAAAAATATTTTTTGCATTTCCTATTGCATTTCGACAAAGCTCATGTTATATTGTTCCCATCAAAAAGTCAAGTGTTTTTCCATGGCGGACATTTCCGTGCAAACTGCACAAATCGTCCGCGCTTGACGGATTTTTTACAAAAGAAAGGCAGGCATTCCCCATGAATATTGCACTGCTCGGCTTCGGCACCGTCGGCAAGGCGTTCTGCGAGCTGACGCTCGGACGGTCCGACCTGCGCGTGACCGCAGTCCTGTCCCGCCGCCCGCGTCCGGAGCTTCCCTGCACCGTGACGGACAGCTTTGACGACATCCTCCGCGACCGCTCGATCGGCGTCGTGGTCGAGGTCATGGGCGGGCTGGAGCCGGCCTACCGCTATATCTGCGCGGCCATGCGCGCGGGCAAGCACGTCGTCACCGCGAACAAGCAGCTCATGTGCGCGCATTATGACGAGCTGCTGGAGCTGGCGAAGGCGTGCGGCGTGTCGCTTCGCTGCACGGCGGCGGCGGGCGGCGGCATCCCGTGGCTCACGTCCCTCTCCCGCGCCGCGCGGCTCGACGAGATCACCGCCATCGGCGGCATCCTCAACGGCACGACGAACTATATGCTCTCGGCCATGACGGCCTCCGGCGCTGATTATACCACCTGTCTGCGCGAGGCGCAAGCACTCGGTTACGCTGAGGCCGATCCCACCGCCGACGTGGAGGGCTACGACGCGCGGCGCAAGCTGGTGCTCAGCGCGAACCTCGCCTTCGGCGCGTCGGTGCGGGAGGAGGAGATCCCCTGCTTCGGCATCTCAAGCGTGGACGCGGCGGACTTCGCGGCGTGGCGCGAGATGGGCAGGGTCTGCAAGCTCTTTGTCCGCGCCGAGCGGCACGAGGGGCGCATTTCCGCCTTCGTCTGTCCGACGCTCTTTCCCGCCGCGTCGCCGGTCGCGCAGACGAACGGCACCGGCAACCTCGTCACGCTGCGCGGCGCGCGTTTCGGCGAGCTGAGCTTTTCCGGCGCGGGCGCGGGCGGCTATCCCACCGGCAGCAGCGTGCTGAGCGACTGCGCGGACATTTTGGAGGGCTGCCCGAGCTTCTATGTTGCGGGCCACGAGGCAAAGCCTGTCGAAAATTCCGCGGCTGTCAGCCGCTTTTACCTGCGCACGGGACGCGAGAGCGTCTGCACCGATCCGATCACCGTGGCGGAGGCGTTCGCGCGCGTCAGCGACGCGAAGGCGCACGGCGCTCCGGTATTTTTAGCGAGAATAGAAGAGGAGTAAACAAACACTATGCTCAAGGTTCTGAAATTCGGCGGCTCGTCGCTCGCCGACGCACAGCAGTTCGCCAAGGTCAAGGCCATCGTGGACGCCGACGAGTCCCGCCGCGTGGTCGTCGTGTCCGCGCCCGGCAAGCGCTTTTCCGGCGACCATAAGATCACCGATCTTTTGTACCTCTGCGCCGCGCACATCAAATACGGCGTGAGCTGCGAGGATATTTTCGACATGATCCGCACCCGCTATCTTGAGATCGCGCACGACTGCGGCCTTTCGCTCGACCTCAACGCCGACTTCGACGCGCTGTGGGCGAAGATGCAGGAGGGCATCGAGAAGGACGAGCTGGCCTCGCGCGGCGAGTATTTCTCCGCGCGGCTGATGGCCGAGTATCTCGGCTACGAATTTCTCGACGCCGCCGAGTGGGTGAAGTTTCGCTTCGACGGCACGGTGGACACCGAGGCCGCCTACGAGGCGCTCAAGAATGCCGCAGGCGGCCGCCGCGTGGTCATTCCCGGTTTTTACGGCGTGATGCCGGACGGACGCATCCGCACCTTCTCCCGCGGCGGCAGCGACATCACCGGCGCGCTCGCCGCGGCGGCGCTGGACGCCGACGTGTACGAAAACTGGACGGACGTTTCCGGTATCCTCATGGCCGACCCGCGCATCGTCGAGGACCCCGCGCACATCCGCCACCTCACCTACGGCGAGCTGCGCGAGCTGAGCTACATCGGCGCGCAGGTGCTCCACGAGGGGACGATCTTCCCCGTGCGCGAGAAAAATATCCCGCTCAACATCCGCAACACCAACGAGCCCGACCACCCCGGCACCACCATTTTGGAGAGCATCGAGGAGGACGCGAACGACGGCAGCTTCATCACCGGCATCGCGGGCAAGAAGGGCTTCTCCGTTATCACCATCGCCAAAACGGGAATGTCCGGCGACCCCGGCACGCTGGTGAAAATTCTGGAGATCCTCGCCAAGCACGAGGTCAACGTGGAGTATATCCCCTCGGGCGTCGACATCATCTCGCTCGTCGTGGAGAGCAAAAAGGTCTCCAAGTGCCTCTACGCCATGCTGGGCGAGCTGCAAAAAGAGGTGCAGCCGAATAAGATAACGGTGACGGAGCATATCGCGGTCGTCGCGGCGGTCGGCCGGAAGATGGCGTACCGCCCCGGCGTTTCGGGTAAGATCTTTGCCAAGCTCGGCGAGAACGGCGTGAACATCCGCATGATCACGCAGGGTCCCGAGGAGCTGAACATCATCGTCGGCGTGGAGGAGAAGGACTTTGCACAGGCCATCCGTGTGCTGTACGACAGCTTTGTAAAGGAACATATTTGATTTTTAGGGAAAAGAGGGTAATACCATGAAGCTTTACAACGTAGGCATCCTCGGCGCGACGGGCGCCGTGGGACAGGAAATGATGAAGATCCTGCTCGAACGCAGCTTCCCCGTCGGCGCGCTGCGCCCCATCGCCTCCGCGCGCAGCGCGGGCGGCACGGTCGATTTCGGCGGCAGGGCGTGCAAGATCGTCGAGGCGTCGGACGACGCCTTTGCGGGGCTTGACATCGTGCTCGGCGCGGCGGAGAACGACATCGCCGAGCGCTTCGCGCCCGCCATCGTCAAGGCCGGCGCGGTGTTCGTGGACAACTCCAGCGCGTTCCGCCTCGATCCCAAGGTGCCGCTGGTCATTCCCGAGATCAACCCCGAGGACGTAGCGTGGCACAGCGGCATCATCGCCAACCCCAACTGCACCACCATCGTCACCCTCGTCGCCATCAACGCGCTGGCAAAGGAAAGCCCCATCGAGAGCATCATCGCAAGCTCCTATCAGGCGGTGTCCGGTGCGGGCAAGGGCGGCATCGACGAGTTGCACGACGAGGTCGCGGCGCTTGCCGCGGGTAAGTGCGCGGAGCCGAAGGTGTTCCAGTATCAGATCGCCTACAACGTCATTCCCCAAATCGGCGGCGAGGCGTATATGGGCTACACGAGCGAGGAGATGAAGATGCAGAACGAGGGCCGCAAGATCCTGCATCTGCCCAAAATGAAGGTGAGCTGCACCTGCGTGCGCGTGCCGGTGGTGCGCAGCCACTCCGTCTCCGTTGTGCTGCGCACGAAGGAGAAAATCGGCGTCGAGCGCGCCCGCGAGCTGATTGCCGCCGCTCCCGGCTGCAAGCTCACCGACGACCTTGCGAGCAGGGTCTACCCCATGCCGCTCGACACGAGCGATCAGGACCTCGTCTACGTCGGCCGCATCCGCGACGATCTCACCGACGAGCGCGGGCTGAACCTCTGGTGCTGCGGCGATCAGGTCCGCAAGGGCGCGGCGACCAACACCGTGCAGATCGCGGAGCTGCTGCTCGAAAAATAACCCCTTTTGAGAGAGGGGAGTCTCTGCCCGGTACCGGGCGGGGGCTCCCTTTGACTATTTTGACGTTTTCCACGCCGCTTTTTTGGACAGGATAGACAGACCAAAGCGCTTTGACTTTCGGAAAAGAGACTGCTATAATAAAAGAAAAGTGGAAACGTTACCGGAAAGGTTTCCGGCAGCAGGCTTTTATTTTTTGTATAAGAGGGTCTGCCATTATGACCATCAAGGACATTGCAAAGTTCAGCGGCGTGGGGGTGAGCACCGTTTCCCGTGTGCTCAACGACCGCCCCGACGTGAGCGAGGAAAGCCGCCGCCGTGTGCTGGAGGTCATCGCCGAGCATAATTACCTGCCCAATAACTCCGCGCGCAGTCTCGTGCGCACGAAGTCCGACACCGTCGGCCTCGTGGTGCGCGGTGCGCAGAACGCATTCTACACCGACATTATCCGCGCCATCGAGCACGGGCTCGACCTCGCGGGCTGCACGATGGTCATGCGTCAGATCCGCTCCGGCGACGATGAGGTCAAATGCGGCGCGATGATGGAGCGTGAAAAGCGGCTTCAGGGCATCATTTTCCTCGGCGGGCGCTCAGATTATTCTCCCGCGGAGCTGGCGTCGGTGAACGTGCCCTTCGTCTGCTGCTCCTACACCAACTCCTACGGCACGCTCGACCCGAATAAGTATTCCTCCGTCTCCATCGCCGACGAGCAGGAGGCGTACCGCGCGGTCATGGAGCTGGCCAAACGCGGCCACCGCCGCATCGCGGCGCTGACCGCTGATCCCGGTGATCGCTCCATCTCCCAGCTGCGCTGCTCCGGCTACGCCCGCGCTCTGCGCGAGCTGGGCGTCCCGCCCGAGGACGAGGACGTCATCTGCGCGGACGATTTCACCGTGGAGAGCGGCTACCGCGCCATGTGCGAGCGGCTCAGACGGCCGGCGGATTTCACCGCCGTTTTTGCCATCGCGGACGATATGGCCATCGGCGCGATGCGCGCCCTGCGCGAGAGCGGACGCGCCATTCCCGAGGACTGCTCCATCATCGCCATCGACGGCCTGACGGTCTCGGAGTACATTTTCCCGATGCTCACCACCCTCTGCCAGCCGACCGGGGAGATGGGCGCGAGGAGCGTCGAGCTGCTGCTCGACGCCATTCGCAGCGGCACGCACAGACATCTGACGCTGCCGACCACGCTGCGCGCCGGTCAGTCCGTGCGCGGCCTGACGAAATGATTTTCCCGCGCACAGCGCGTGCTGTCTCATGATCCTTTACATCGCCGATCGGGTGAACTGTGGCAAGGGCGCCGCCTTCGGCAGCTACCTCATCAAGGGCGCCGCGGCCGGCGCCGTGAAAGGCTGATCTCTTATGACTCGTTCCTCCGGCATTTTGATGCCGATCTCCTCGCTTCCCTCGCCCTACGGCATCGGCACGTTCGGCAGGGCGGCTTATGACTTTGCCGATTTTCTCCGCGCCGCGGGGCAGAAATACTGGCAGCTTTTGCCGCTCGGCCCCACGAGCTGCGGCGACTCGCCGTATCAGAGCCTTTCGACCTTCGCGGGCAATCCGTATTTCATTGACCTCGACCTGCTTATCAGGGATAAGCTGCTCACGAAAAAAGAGGTGACCTCCCGCGCGTGGGGCGACGACCCGCGGCACGTCGATTACGGCAAAATTTACGAGAGCCGCTTTGCCCTGCTCGAAAAGGCCAAGGCGCGCGGCTGGGAGCGCGACCGTGAGGCGGTCGCCGCCTTTGAGGCGGAGAACGCACGCTGGCTGCCGGATTACGCGCTCTTTATGGCGCTCAAGCGGCACTTCGGCATGAAAGCATGGACCGAGTGGCCCGACGAGGGCGCAAGGCTCCACAGGGCGGACGCGCTGGAGCGTTACCGCGCCGCGCTCCGCGAAGACGTGGAGCTGTTCACCTACCTCCAGTTTCTTTTTTTCCGCCAGTGGGGTGCGCTCAAGGACTACATCAACGGCCTCGGCATCCGCGTCATAGGGGACGTTCCGATCTACGTGGCGATGGACTCCTCCGACGTGTGGAGCGAGCCGGAGAAATTCCAGCTCGACGAGAACAACGTCCCCACCGAGGTTTCCGGCGTCCCGCCGGACTATTTCAGCGCGGACGGCCAGCTCTGGGGCAACCCGCTCTATAACTACGAGGCCATGCGGAAGGACGGCTTCGAGTGGTGGATCCGCCGCGTCGGCGGGACCGCGAAGCTCTACGACGCGATCCGCATCGACCATTTTCGCGGCTTCGAGAGCTACTGGGCCGTGCCCTACGGCGAAACGACCGCGAAAAACGGCCGCTGGGTCAAGGGCCCCGGCATGGCGCTTGTCGGCGTATTGACGGAGTGGTTCCGTGATATTGAATTTATCGCCGAGGATCTCGGCTGCCCGACACCGGAGCTCACGCAGCTGCTTGCCGATTCGCGCCTCCCCGGCATGAAGGTGCTGGAGTTTGCTTTCGATCCCCGCGGCACGAGCAGCTATCTGCCCCACAGCTACGGGGAAAACTGCGTCTGCTACACCGGCACGCACGACAACGCGCCCCTCGCCCTTTGGCGCACGGAGGCGGACAGGGAGGAAATCGCCTTTGCCGTGCGGTATCTCGGCCTGAACGACCGCGAGGGCTTTGACTGCGGCATCATCCGCGGCGGCATGAGCTCGGTGGCGAAGCTCTTTGTCGCCCAAATGCAGGACTGGCTCGGCCTCGGCGCGGGCTGCCGCATGAACGTCCCCGGCACGAGCGGCGGCAACTGGACGTGGCGTATGCTGCCGGACGAGGCGGGCAAAGGGCTCGCCCAACAGATCCGCGAGATGACGCGCATCTACGGAAGACTGTAAACTATAAAAGTGAGGAAGGACCGCCTCCGGCAATGTCATTAAGTTAAGAGAGAAACGAGGGTGGGGACTGTTTCTCCTACCCTCG
>CAVKBJ010000007.1:0-7264 GCA_963654505.1 Lachnospiraceae bacterium | reverse complement strand
GTTTCTGCATAAAAAAATAAGTGCGTCGGAGCTGATTAGCTCTTTCGCACTTAATTATAAACGGCACACTTAAATAACCCAAGACGGATTTTTTCTTGCCTTTCGCAAAGTGGTATGATATACTTTTTTGATTAATGCAGAAAGTGAAAGGGGAGATCATCATGGCTGTTATCGAATATGATTCCTATAAGCAGAAGCTGCTCGCCATGAGCGATACGTTTGAAAACCTTCAAAAGGCGCTGGACATCGAGGCCGCGAAGCACGAGATCGAGCGGCTTGAGGCCGAGGCGCATGAGGACGGCTTCTGGAACGACGTGGAGCGTTCGCAGGCCAATCAGATGCGCACCAAGCAGCTTCAGAACAAGGTCCACCGCTTTGAAAAGCTCGTCTCCACGCGCGACGATCTGCTCGCCCTCATCGACATGGGCAGCGAGATGGACGATCCCAGTCTGCTGCCCGAATTGCAGGAGGGCTACGCCGATCTGGAAAAGAAGATCGAGGAGGTGCGCCTGACGACGCTGCTCTCCGGCGAGTACGACGGCTGCAACGCCATTTTGACCTTCCACGCTGGCGCGGGCGGCACCGAGGCGCAGGACTGGGCGCAGATGCTCTACCGTATGTATATGCAGTGGGCGAACAAGCACGGCTTTGAGTTTGAGATGATGGATTATATCGACGGCGAAGAAGCCGGCCTCAAGAGCGCGACCGTGATGGTCAGGGGCGAGAACGCCTATGGCTATCTCAAGAGCGAGAACGGCGTACACCGTCTGGTGCGCGTGTCTCCCTTTGACGCGAACGCCCGCCGGCAGACGAGCTTTGCCGCGCTCGAGGTCATGCCTGAGCTGCCGAACGACATCGAGGTGGACATCCGCCCAGAGGATATCGAGATGCAGGTCTACCGCTCCTCCGGCGCGGGCGGCCAGCACGTCAACAAGACCTCCTCGGCGGTGCGTCTCATTCATATCCCCACCGGCATCGTCACCGCCTGCCAGACGCAGCGCAGTCAGTTCCAGAACCGCGACTACGCCATGCAGATGCTCAAATCCAAGCTCATGGAGCTCAAGATCCAGCAGCACGCGGAGAAGATCAGCGACATCAAGGGCGTGCAGCTCAAGATCGAGTGGGGCAGCCAGATCCGCTCCTACGTGTTCATGCCCTACCAGCTCGTTAAGGACACGCGCACGGACTATGAAACGGGCAACATTCAGGCGGTCATGGACGGCGACCTCGACGGCTTCATCAACGCCTATCTCACCAAGGCGGCGAACGGTGAGCTGAAGAAGTAAAAAAATACGGCGCCCTGTCCGCCGGACAGAGCGCCCTTTCATGCATGGAGAAGATACAATGGACGAAAAAACGAAAGAAACGATCCAACAGGAAAACAAAATGGGCACGATGCCCGTCGGAAAGCTGCTTTTCAGCATGGCGGTGCCGATGATGGTGTCGATGCTCTTTCAGGCGCTCTACAACGTGGTGGACACGGTCTTTGTCGCGCGGCTGAGTCAGGATGCGATGAACGCCGTGTCGCTCTCGTTCCCGCTGCAAACGCTGTGCATCGCGTTTTCCGTCGGCACGGGCGTCGGCATGAACGCGTTGCTTTCGCGCTCGCTGGGCGAAAAAAATCAGGAGGGCGCGGACCGCGCCGCGGGCACGGGATTGTTCCTGACGCTGTGTACCGCCGTGGTGTTTTCGCTTCTCGGCCTTGCGCTCGCGAACTTCTTCTTCCGCGTGCAGACCGATAACGAACAGATCATCGCCTACGGCAAGGACTACGTCATGATCTGCATCGGCGGCTCGATCGGCCTTTTCATGCAGGTCTACGGCGAGCGCCTGCTCCAGTCCACGGGCCGCACGAACCTCTCCATGATCTCACAGGTCGCGGGCGCGGTCACGAACATCGTGCTCGATCCCATCATGATCTTCGGCCTGCTCGGCTTTCCGCGGCTGGAGGTCGCGGGCGCGGCACTCGCCACGGTCATCGGCCAGTTCGTCGGCGCGGGACTGGGACTGTATCTGAACCTCACGCGCAACATAGACGTGCATATCCGCAGGGCGGATCTCCGCCCGCACGCTGCGACCGTGAAGGAGATCTACGCCGTCGGCATCCCGTCGATCATCATGCAGTCCATCGGCTCGGTGATGGTGTTCGGCATGAACAAGATCCTGATCTCTTTCACCGAAGCGGCAACGGCGGTGTTCGGCGCGTACTTCAAGCTCCAAAGCTTCATCTTCATGCCCATCTTCGGCATGAACAACGCGATGGTGCCCATCATCTCCTATAATTACGGCGCGGGTCGGCCGGAGCGTTTCCGGCAGACTATCCGCCTTTCGGTGATCGCCGCCATCGCCATCATGAGCGTGGGCCTTGCGCTCTTTGAGCTGATCCCCGGCGCGCTGCTGGGCATATTCGCCCCGTCAGAGGAGATGCTCGCCATTGGCAGGACCGCGCTGCGTATCATCGGCCTGACCTTCCCGCTCGCCGGCTTCTGCATCGTCTCGGGCAGTGTCTTTCAGGCGCTCGGCACGCCGTTCTACAGCCTGATCGTTTCGGTCAGCCGCCAGATCTGTGTGCTGCTGCCGGTGGCGTATCTCCTCTCACTGACCGGGCGGCTGGAGCTGGTGTGGTGGGCGTTTCCCATTGCCGAGCTGGTGAGCCTGACGCTCTCGGCCGTCTTCCTGCGCAGGACGCTTCGCGCGGCCGGCGCCCGCCTGAGCAAACGATAAAAAAGTGAGGCACCGTTCACGTGAACGGCGCCTCATTCTTTATTTCTCTGCCGCTTACAGTCCCAGACCGGGGAGGTTCAGAGCGCTCGTGAAGCTGTTCATGCGGCTGCTCATCGCGTCGTCCGCCTGACGCAGCGCCTCGTTGACCGCGGAGATCACAAGGTCCTGGAGCATCTCGACGTCCTCGGGATCGACCGCCTCAGGCTTGATCGTGAGCGCGGTCAGCTCCTTTTTGCCGCTTGCCGTCGCGCTGACAACGCCGCCGCCGACGCTCGCGGTGAAGGTCGTTTCCTCGACCTCCCGCTGAGCCTTTTCCATATCCTGCTGCATCTGCATGATCTTCTGCTGCATCTGCATCTGCTGCGCCGCCTGTCCCGCGCCGTTCGAAAAGCCGCGGCGCGCGCTGTAACCCTTTGCCATATCCGTTTTCCTCCGTTACTTGATGTTGAAATTGTCGAACTTGCTGCCCATGCGCAGCAGGTCCTGAAATTTATCGCGTTTCCTGCCGTCCTCCGGCTCGCCGACCGTAAAGCGCACGGCGATCTCCCGTCCGACGCTCTGCCCCGTCACCTCGCGCAGCACCGCGGCGACCGCCTCGGTATCGAGCATGGCCTTCGTCACCGCCGTCGGGCAGTAGACCGTCAGCACGCCGTTCACGAGCCGCCCGTCGGCTTGGCCGACAAAGGCGCGCTTGTCGGGCGTGAGACGGTTTTTGTAGCTCTCCATCAGCGTGAGCCAGATGTCGGCATCGTCCGCTTTAGACGCTTCCGCTTTCGGCTCCGTCGGCGGGGGAGCTTCTTCACGCACCGGCGCGGGTCTGACCGGCTCTACCGGCTCGCCGTAGGGCGGGGGCGCATCGTCGAACGCTTCGCCTGCCGGCGCGGAAACGTTATCCTCCCACGGCGGAGGAGCTTCGTTCTCAACGGGCGCGGGCTTTTCCATCGGCGCGGTCTGCGCCGCGCCTTCCACGGCGGCATAGCGCACACCCGCGGCCATCTGCTGTTCGAGCCGCGAAAGCCGCGCGTTGATGGCGCTCAGATCGCCCGAGAGCGTCTCGTCGCAGAGCTTCAGGAGACACAGCTCCGCGTCCGTGCGGCGGTTGACGCTCAGGTTCATGTCCGCCGCCGTGCGCTGGAGCGTGGTGCAGATGGCGATAAGCCGCGTGCTGTCGGCCTGCCGCGAGAGATTGGCCATCGTCTGCGCGTCGTAGCCGCCCGTGAGCAGCGCTGCGCCGCCCTCGGGCGCCGTTTTGGAGATGAGCAGGTCGCGCGCGAGCGCGGACAGCTCGCCGAGCACCGCGCCCACGTCCTTGCCGTTTCCGTAGAGCTGATGGAGCAGCCCCAGCGCGGCTTTCGTGTCGCGCCGCAGCACACAGTCCATGAGCTGCGCGGTCTGAAGATTGCCGGCCAGTCCCAGCGCGTCGAGCACCGCCGCGCTGTCGATGATCCCGCCCGCCGCCGCGCACTGATCCAAGAGACTCAGCGCGTCGCGCAGCGCGCCATCGGCAATGTGCGCGAGCAGCTCCGCGCCGTCCGGCCGAAGGTCGATGCCCTCCTGCTGCGCGATATAGTTCAGCCGACCGACGATCTCCTGCGGCAATATGCGCCGGAACGCGAAGCGCTGGCAGCGCGAGAGGATGGTCGCGGGCACCTTATGCAGCTCGGTCGTCGCGAGGATGAACATCAGGTGCGCGGGCGGCTCCTCCAGAATTTTCAGCAGCGCGTTGAACGCCGCGATCGAGAGCATATGCACCTCGTCGATGATATACACGCGCTTTTTCACCTGCGCGGGGGAATAGATGGCCTCGTCCCGCAGTGCGCGGACGTGATCGACGCCGTTGTTCGACGCGGCGTCCAGCTCCATCACGTCCAGAAAGCCGCCGGACTCGATACCGAGACAGCTCGGGCATTTGTTGCACGGGTTGCCGTTTTCGGGCTGCTCGCAGTTGACCGCCTTGGCGAGGATCTTCGCGCAGGTGGTCTTTCCCGTGCCGCGCGTGCCGGTGAAAAGGTAGGCGTGCGAGAGCCGCCCCTCCGCGACCTGCCGCCGCAGTGTCTCGGTGACGTGCTCCTGCCCGACCACGTCGGAAAAGGTCTTGGGCCGCCACTTGCGGTACAACGCCTGATACATGGCGCAACGCCCCTTTCGTGAGGATAGAAAAGGTCCTCCGCGTACAGCTGCGTGACCGGCGCCCTTGCGGCACATGAATGGTCCCGCTTAATGCTGCTCGGTTCCCCGCCTGACATGGTTCGCAGGCATCCATTGCGCAAGACCGATCCCGCAGCTGTATGCGGAGGACGGATAACAACAGCTATTATACGATATGGCTTGCGGAAAGGCAACAAAAATTTTTTGAAAAAAGTGAAAAAAGGGGCTTCACAAATGGGGAAAGCTGTGGTATGATGTTCGAGCTGAAAAGAGCATGGGCCTGTAGCTCAGTTGGGAGAGCGTACGGTTCGCATCCGTAAGGTCGTGGGTTCGAATCCCTTCAGGTCCACCATAAGGAAAAGCCTTGTAATCACTATGGTTACAGGGCTTTTTGCTATTCTTTTTCGGCGGTGCATTTTAGTGCTCAGAGGGCAAAATTACGCACAAAAAAACGCACTGACCGCAAAAAACTGATGGAAAATACCCCATGATATGCCGAAAATCGGAGGTATATCATAGCAAATATCCGCGCAGTTGAGAAAAACGGAAAAATTTTTTCGTACCGCTTTACCGCCTATCTTGGCAAGGACGAAAAGGGACAGCAAATCAGACGATACCGAACATGGGAAGTGCCGCGGGGCTTGTCTCCTGCCCGTGCAGAAAGAGCCGCACAGCGAGCCGCCGACGAGTGGGAAGAGGCATTGAAAATCAAACCGTCCGAGGAGGAAATTCCCTCTGCTGTGCCTTGCTGCGGTTTTGCGGATTTCGTCAATGAGGCGTGGCTGCCGCTGCGGGTTCAGAACGGGAGCAATAAGCCGGTCACGGTCGCATTCTATCGGAATAATGCCAAACGGCTGACGGAGTATTTCAAAGGGCGCTCCATGCAGGAAATCACAGCGATAGACATTCAACGGTATCTGACCTATCTCCGCACGGAATACAGAAGCACACGGGGAAAGCCTCTCGCGGCAAAGACGGTCGGCCATCTCTACGCGACGCTGGGGCTGATATTCAGCTACGCCGAAAGACAGGAGGCCATCAGCAAAAATCCCATGCGTCAGGTCGAAGCGCCGAGAAAGGAGAGAAAGCCTGTTGACGCACTGGACGATGAAGAAGCCGCAAGATTTTTCTGGCTGCTCCCGACGCTCCCGCTTGATTTCCATTGTATGCTGATGCTCCTTGTCACGACCGGCCTGCGCCGAAGCGAATTGGTTGGCTTGAAATGGGAGGACATCGACGAAAATGCCTCGACCATGAGCATAAAGCGCGGAGCAGTCTACACAGCCGATAGCGGCATCTATGTCAGCACCCCAAAGACCGCAAACAGCATCCGAACCGTCCCGCTTATTCCACAGATGCTCCGCCTGTTATACGTTTATCGTCGGCAGGAACAGCGAGAGCACCCGAATACTGCGCTTTGGAACGCTTATATCTTTCACAGTGACAAGGATGTATTTGCGCCCCGTGACCCGAACTCCGTTACAAGGCGCGTCAAGCGGTTCATGCGGAATAACGGCTTGCCGGACCTGTCGCCGCATGATTTGCGCCATTCCTGCGCCACGCTGCTCTTAAAACAGGGGGCTGACATCAAAAGCGTTCAGCAGATTTTAGGTCATGCCGACGCGAGCACCACGCTCAATTTCTATGTGCGCTCTGACATGGAGCAGATGAAGAACGCAACCGCAAAACTGGCTGAGGCGTTCGGACTGTAAAGGTTTCCGGGTCCAACACAAAAACTGACAAAACAGCCAATTCCGTGCCCTTTATTTTGTGCATATTTAATTTGAGCTAATTATAAATCAAAAATTGCAAAAATAAAATAATCTAATTTTATAAAAATAAATGCGGGAAAATGAAATTTTTCTAAAATTCCTCTTGACAAGAAGCGAATTGTGTGTTATAAGTAAATGTGAAAAGCAAAATGAGAGCAAGAAGCCAAGTTAATAGAATATGAATTGCGAACGAAGATGATGCTGCGATGAAAGACACGGAATGAGCTTTGTTAGGTACATAAAACCTATTTCACGGAACGGTTTCGTCGTTATCGGCGGGACCGTTCTTTTTTAATCTATTAAAAAATTAAGAAAAGGAGTAAACATGGTAACTTTATCCGATATTTACAACAAAATTATTCAGAACGAGCAGAGCAGAAAAGAAAAGGCAGACAAGTGCGAGAGCGAGTGGAGACCGAAACGCTGTGAGGATTATACCCTCCCGCAGTTCAGCATCCCTGAGAACAGGTCAAAGAAATCGCAGAGGGAAAAGCTCTCCAAGGTCCTTGCCTTTGTAATGCGTGAGCGCAATATCCGAGCGTCCGAGGGCTGCACGATTATGCCTATCCCCACGACCAACAAGAATATGCTTGCCATTGCAGGCACACCGGCCAACGTCA
>CAVKBJ010000006.1:0-3556 GCA_963654505.1 Lachnospiraceae bacterium | reverse complement strand
TTTGTAATCAGCAGGTCGGGGGTTCGAGTCCGTCTACCAGCTCCAATCTTTCCGCTTCAGCGCACAAGTGAATAGGGGGGAATTCCCGAGTGGCCAAAGGGGACAGACTGTAAATCTGCTGTCAGTGACTTCGGTGGTTCGAATCCACCTTCCCCCACCAGGAAAATCGTTGCGCCTTTTGGCGCGGCGATTTTCTTTTTTTGCATTTCAGCCGTGGACAGCTGCTTTTCGTCGCCAAGTTTCTTGTGAGCGTTCTTACCATATCACAAGAAACTTTGTCTGTCAAGAATAATTTTACAAGTTTCTTGTTAAAATAGTTTGACAGAAACAAGTTTGTGCGTTATGATAAGGTCGAAAGATGTCGAAACGCCGCGAAAAAGCAGGGGGTGCCTTTCCATGAGCTTCAGCGAACAACTCAAATCACGGCGCGAGTCGCTCGGCCTGACGCGCGCCGCGCTCGCCGGACAGCTCGGCATTTCCGCCAGCGCCGTCGGCAACTACGAGACCGGCGTCAGCTTTCCGAAGGAGGACGTGCTGCTGCGGCTGTTCGACGCGCTGCACACCGAGCCGAACCGCCTTTTTTGCGACAGCTACCGCGCGAGCGGCTTTGAGCTGTCTCCCGCCGAGCGCGAGCTGCTGGAAAAGTACCGCTCCCTTTCCCGCGTCGGGCGCGACACCGTGCGCAGCGTGACCGACGCGCTGTGCGACTACCGCGACGAGCTTGCGCTCGAGCGCGGCGCGGAGCCTGAGCCGCGCCTGATCCCGCTCTACAACACGCCCGCCGCCGCCGGCTATGCCGCGCCGGTGCCCGACGAGGACTTCACCTATATCCCCGTGGACGAGAGCGTGCCGCGCGGCGCGGATTTCGCCGTGCGCATTCAGGGCGACAGCATGGAGCCGCACATCCGCGACGGCAGCGTGGTCTACGTCAACCGTGATCCGCTCACGGACGGCGACGTGGGCATCTTTTGTGTGGACGGCGCAATGCTCTGCAAGCAGTACCACCGCGACGCGCTGGGTATGACCTATCTTTTCTCCCTCAACCGCGCCCGCGCCGACGCGGACGTGCTCCTCACGCCGACCGGCGGGCGCAGCCTCGCCTGCTTCGGTCGCGTGATGCTGCCGCACCGTCTCCCCGTTCCCGGAATGTGACGTTTCGGGCGGGAAAAGACTTGAATCGTTCACAAAAACGGCATATAATATAGCTTTAGTAAAATTTTGAAGAAGGAAGCGTATTCCACCATGACGAAAATAGACATTTTTTCCGGGTTCCTCGGCGCCGGCAAAACGACGCTCATCAAGAAGCTCATCGCCGAAGCCTACGCAGGCGAGAAGCTCGTGCTGATTGAAAACGAGTTCGGTGAGATCAACATCGACGGCGGCTTTCTCAAGGAGTCCGGCATCGAGATCTCCGAGATGTCCGCCGGCTGCATCTGCTGCTCGCTCGTGGGCGACTTTAACAAGGCCCTGCGCGAGGTCGTGGAGCAGTTCCACCCCGACCGCATCCTCATCGAACCGAGCGGCGTGGGCAAGCTCTCGGACGTGATCGTGGCCGTCGAGCGCACCGTGGATGAGTGTCCGGAGCTCAAGCTCAACAGCTATGTCACCGTAGCGGACGCGAGCAAGGTCAAGGTCTATATGAAGAACTTCGGCGAGTTCTACAACAACCAGATCGAGGCTGCCGGGACCATCATCCTCTCCCGCACGCAGAAGCTCTCGCAGGAGAAGCTCGAGGCCGCCGCCGCGCTACTGCGCGAGAAAAATCCCGACGCCGCCATCCTCACGACGCCGTGGGATGAGCTGGACGGCAAGACCATCCTTTCCGCCGTTGAGAAGGTGTCGCTGAGCGACGAGCTGCTTGAAAAGATGTGCCGTGAGCACGAGCTGGAAGAAGCCGAGCATGAACACGAGCACCATCACCACCACGACCATGATGACGATGACCACGACGAGCACGAGCATCACCATCACGACGGCGAGGAGTGCGACGATCCCGACTGCGCGTGCCACCACCATCACCACCATGCCGACGATGTGTTCGCCTCGTGGGGCAGGGAAACGCCGAAGCTCTACACCAAAGCGGCGCTCGACGAGATCCTCACGAAGCTCGACAGCGGCGAGTACGGCCACATCCTGCGCGCCAAGGGCATCGTGAACGGCGAGGGCGGCTGGCTCGAATTTGACTATGTGCCCGAGGAGCACGAGGTCCGCGCGGGGCATCCCGACTACACGGGCCGCCTGTGCGTGATCGGTGCGGAGCTGGACGAACACAAGCTCGCGGAACTGTTTGGAGTGTAAGACATGGATATTCCTGTTTATCTGGTCGCCGGCTTTCTGGACGCCGGCAAGACCGATTTCATCAACGGTATTTTGGAGGACGGCTTCGCCCGCGAGGATAAGACCCTTCTGCTCTGCTGCGAGGAGGGCGAGGTCGAGTACGAGAAGAAGGCGCTCGACAACGTCACCGTCGTCACCGTGGACGATGAGGACGAGCTGACCGCCGACTTCTGCCGTGAGCTGGAAAAGAAGTACCGTCCCAAGCAGGTGCTCATCGAGTACAACGGAATGTGGCAGATGGAAAGGCTCTACCGCGATGTGCTGCCCGCCAACTGGGTGCTCTATCAGATCATGACCTTTGTGCAGGCGCCGACCTTCGAGCTGTTCGTCAAAAACATGGGCCAGCTGATGATGGAGAAGATCACCAACGCGGATATGCTGGTCTTCAACCGCTGCACGCCGGAGCTGAAGGCCACGCTGCGCGCGCGGAACCTCCGCATGGTCAACCGCCGCGCGGATATTTACCTTGAGGACAACGACGGCAACAGCGAGGATTACCTCACCGGCGACGAGTGCCCCTTCGATATGTCGCCCGAGATCATCGACGTTCCCGACGACGATTACGGCGTGTGGTACGTCGATGCGATGGACCACACCGACCGCTGGGACGGGAAGAAGGTCCACATGAAGCTCCTCATGTGCCACTCGAAAAAATTCCCCGGCGTCCACTGTCCCGGCCGCTTCGTGATGACCTGCTGCGAGAACGACATTCAGTTCGTCGGCGTGGTCGCCAAGGGGAAAGACCTCAAGGCGTACAAGAACCGCGACTGGGTGGAGGTCACCGCCACCGTCCGCAAGGAGTATATCGAGGCGTATCAGGGCGACGGGCCGGTGCTGTACGTCGATAAGATCACGACTTGTGCCAAGCCGGAGCAGGAGGTCGTGTCGTTCTGAAACGGTCGAAATGAAAAAAATTCCGCCTGAAAAAGGCGGAATTTTTTGTGCCGCGCGGGACATACTGCTTTTGTGCAAAAAGGAGTGTGAGTGAAATGAAAAATACCGCGTTATGGTGCGGTATCGGCGCCGGCGTGGTGCTCGGCGCAGCGGTGGGCATGGCGGTCTCACCCCGGCAGAAGTCCATGAAAACCTGCGTGGGCCGCACCATGCAGCACATGGGTAACGCCGTGGACAACGCCTGGGAGGACTTCCTGCACGCCATTGACTGAGGCGGAGCGAAGCAAAGCCGAAAAATAAATGCCGCGACAGCGTCGCGGCATTT
>CAVKBJ010000005.1:487-2452 GCA_963654505.1 Lachnospiraceae bacterium | reverse complement strand
GTCCATGACAAAGGGCGCTACGCGGATATAACGGGTCTTGTCGGTCTTCGTCGGTACAAGCCGGTACTTTCCACCACTCTTACGCACCTTTTGAAGCTGCTTTTCGATGGTGATAAGGTCATTGTCGAAGTCGACGCAATCCCAAGTCAAGCCGAGGATTTCTCCCTCGCGGGCACCGGTAAACAGCGTCACAAGGAAGAGAATACCAAAGCGAAGGCCGTGGCAAATGCGGACGAACTTCTTGACCTGTTCCATGGTGAACGGATGGATGCGTTTCCTCATGACCCGCGGGAGATTCGTGCCCGTCGCCGGGTTCTTTGCGAGATATCCGAGCGCCACAGCCTGTTCCAAAGCCTTGTGCAGAACGCCGTGGATGTTCTTCACCGTCTTCGCGGACAGGCCGCCTTCCTCTTCCATCCCTTCGGTCAAACGGTTGATGCACACCTGAACGTCCCGAGGGGTCAGCTTTTGAAGAACGACTTTTCCCAGCATCGGCTTGAGATGCGTTTCCACCGTCGTCCGATAGCTGTCCTTGGTACGAGGCTTCACACCGGTCAGGAAGTTACCGGCCCAGTCGTCCAGCCACTCGGATACAGTAAGGTCTGCGGGAGAAACGTATTCGCCGATATCCATATCGTGAATACGCTGATTAAGCTCCTGCGTCACTTCTTTCTGCGTGTTCCCCGTAACAGAGCGCTGAATCTGCTTTCCGGTCCACGGGTCAAAGCCGACCGTTACGCGACCTTCCCAGTATTTTATCTGTTTTCCGTTCTTGCTCCTCCGGGTTCGTTCCCGGATGCTGCCGGTGCCGTTGGCACCGCGCTTCGCTGCACTGCGCGACGTCATATGTCCTCCTTTCCGCCGCCGCGCAGGGTGTACCATGTTCATGGTACACCTTGTGGGCGGCCTTGCGAAGTGTAGCGATTATTCAATTTTTGTCCGGCTCCCCGAGAAATTCCATCAAGGCTGCCTTGGTGCAGCGGAGCTGTCCGCCGGCCTTGAAGGTGCGGAGGCCATTGCCGCGAAAGAGCTGGTAGGCGGTGTTGCGCCCAACGCGCAGGATTTTTTGAACGTCCGACACAGTCAGAACATCTGGATAATCTTCGAGAGTCCAATATTTATTATTGTTGTTCATTAAAAAATAACCCATAATAGTCATGCTCATGGTTCCATCGCGCGCCATTTGCTGAGTCCGATAACGGCATATTTAACGGCGTCTCTGGCGCCGCCGTAATACTGACCGGCAGCAGCCGTCAGTATTACGGATATATAAACGAGCGTCAGTATTACAGCCGCGGCGCTCGGGTCCGCCCATCTCGTAATACTGACGAGATGGCATGGCTGTTTTTTTCGTCGCGCCCGGCCGGCCCACACAGCGGCCCGACTGGGCGTTGCGCTCCGCGCGGCATCAGTACGTGTAGAGGTAATGCCGAAGAACCACGTCCACGCGGCGATGGCCCAGCGCGCCGCCTTATCGACAATGCGCGTGGCCTCGCCGCGCATCGCCGATAATACCGGCGCTACACGGGTCCTGCCGCCTTTTTCCGTCACGCGCACGCCGATGACTTCGCCCTCCGCGCTGCGCACACAGTCGCACGGACGCGCCACCGTGACGCTCATGCGTCGGATGCCCGTAGCCTTAGCGAAGGCAATGGCGTCCTCGCAGCCCTTAAAGCGGCGATTCTCCTTTGCCGGTTCGCGGCAACGCTTGATATCCGCCTTGCGGCGCGGCTTCAACCCCAAATTCTCGGGGCGAACGGCGTAGCCCATGGCCTTATTTATCGCGCTGGCTTTTTTCGCCACGGTCCACGCGCTTTTGCCTTTTGTCGCGCATACACACAGGTAGTCTTCGGCCATCTTCTCCGTGACTTCGTTGATTCGCGCGGCGCCGTGCTCGGCACAGAATGCCGCAAACGCGGGCATCTCGTCCACGTAGTTCCGCAGCGTACCCACGCGGTAGATGCC
>CAVKBJ010000005.1:0-477 GCA_963654505.1 Lachnospiraceae bacterium | reverse complement strand
CTCGGCGAGATACGCTTCGCGTGCCGCCGACTTCGCGGCGTGTTTTGATTCTCCAAATTTTGCTTGGTTCCGAAGCGCAAACACAAGGGATTTTTCGATGCGCTTCGCCGCCTTTTCAAGTCACCGTGGACGGCACCTACGTCCGCGAGCGCGATTATATCGGCTGGATTAACGCCGTGCTGGACAAGCAGTATAGCAACCAGCGTGCCACGCAAATATGGACAATCGAGAAGCTGCTGCACGGGACGGAGCTTGATATGTACAACCCCAGCCTGCTCGACCTGCTCCTCGCCGTCCCGGTCGATTGCATCGACAGAGAACAGGCAGTAGCCTATTTTTCCGCCTGCCATACAGACGAATATGTGGAGGACATGACGGTCTCGCAGGAGGAGGCCGATGCGCTGCGGGAACGGAAAGGGATATCCAGCCGTGTTGCGGATGCCTATTTGCAAAGGACCCTGACCGAACTGCACGCGC
>CAVKBJ010000004.1:0-7334 GCA_963654505.1 Lachnospiraceae bacterium | reverse complement strand
TTCAGCTGCATTTCTCTCACTCCTTGTCTCTCGTTATTATACCACATTTCCCGCCAGGCTTGGCGCATTTTGTCAACAGGGCCAATATCTTTCGTGCTTGTATGACACACAAAAAAATACATGACGATTGCCACACTTGCCTTTGCAACGGGTATGCGCGGTGAAGAGTTCCTTGCCTTGAAGTGGTCTGACATCGACTTTGACGCGAGATCTATTTCCGTTTCTCAGGCGTCCGTGCGTCAGCACCGCAAAGATGAGGACGGCGGTAAAAAGTGGGAGCGCGGCATCGGTCAGGTCAAGACGAAATCAAGCGTGCGTGTCCTCTACTTCGGAGAGACACTAAAACAGTTGCTGCTTTCATGGAAAAACGAGGTTGAGGCATCGGCAGAATACAAAAAGGCACTAAGAACAGGAAATGCTGACTACCTGTTTTTAGATGCGCACGGTCAGCTTGCGAACGTGGATTATTTGCGGAACAACTTCCATAATCATTTCGCACGGCGTGAGTTTATAGACAGGCCCATCACATTTCACATGTTCCGTCATTCTTACGCGACGTGGGCGAAATCAAACGGCGTTGAGCCGTTCGTAATAAAATCGTGGATGGGTCATAGCATGAAAGGAAACATCACGGAAGATGTTTACACCTCTGTTACAAAAGAAATGGCCGACACTGCGGTTGGTATCATGGATGCGTTCCTTGCCGAGCTGATAGCAGAAGCAAAAAAATTAGGTACTATCGAAGAACCAAATGGGCGAAACGGAAAAAAACGGAAGGCGTAAGAAAAAAGTGGGGTGCTGATTAGAAAAGTCAGCACCCCCTTTTTTGTTGCAAAAACAGTATAAAACAAAACCTACCGCTAACAAAAGCGGTAGGCTTTGGTACGCCGTGAGGGATTCGAACCCCCGGCCTTCTGGTCCGTAGGTTGTCTCAAGGGAAAATCGGAGCTATTTCGGCTCCGATTTGTGCTTTTTACCGCCGTTCGCTCGGCGGATTTTCCATTGTTTCCGTCCAGACCTGCCCGCTTTTTTCGGATTCTGGGTCAAAAGTGGGTCAGGGGCCGCGGTCGGAACGGCGGCACAAGGCGTGGGGCGCTGTCGGCAAAGAATGCTCACGCGCTCACCATATCACAGCGGCGCAGATGCTGGACAAATGGCCGTAATTATCCGTTGTTTCTTCGGGAAAGACGTGATAAACTAAAATGAAAAATACTTTGAGGGGAGCTGTATGAAAAACGAAGAAATGTCCCTGAGGACCCGACAGGCGCTGGCGGCGTCCCTGAAGCGCGCCATGCTGAAAAAGCCCTTGTCCAAGATCTCTGTCCGGGAGCTGATCGAGGACTGCAACGTCAACCGAAAAACCTTCTACTATCACTTCGATGACATTTACGCACTGGTCAAGTGGATGCTGGAGCAGGAGGCTGTCGAGCTGGTCAAGCAGTTCGATTTGGTCGTCAACTATAAAGAGGCGATATTGTTCATACTCGATTACGTGGAGGCCAACAAGCACATTCTGAACTGCGCATACGACTCCATGGGGCGGGACGGCCTCAAGCGCTTTCTCTATCAGGATTTCATCGCGGTTATGCGCTCCATGATCGACGGCTATGAGCGGCAGCTCGGTGTCTCCGTCGATGAGGATTTCAATCAGTTCGCGGCGGGCTTTTATGCCGAAGCCGTTGCGGGAACGCTGATCAACGTGCTGCAAAGCCACGGAAAATACGACCGCGAAGCGGTGACGCGGGATATCACGCTGATCTTCAAGTCGTCCATTCCCGCGATCCTGTCGGACAGGGCCGGCAAGTCTCAGTAAAAGTTCATGTGTGAGGGCGGGGAACGTGTCAGCTGACTTACTCCCCGCTCTCTTCTGTGATGGGTGTGGGAGCGTCCGGCACGGCGGCAACCGTGAACCGGACATCCCCGCAATCCGTTGCAGCGCTCCGGTTCCCCGCCTTGTCCTTCATCATGAGCCGCTGAAGGACGTAGGTGCCCTCGTATTTCAGCTGAGAGGGGGAGAGATAGCCCACGTATTCTCTCTCCGCTAAGGTCAGGGTCACGGAGATGGCGCGGCCGTTGTCTCCGACGAAGCGGGCCTTCACCGAATCGATCCCCGAGCCGGTCTCGGTGACCTGCGCGTGAAGCTCCACCGCGGTCTCCTTCAGAACGTTCGTTTTCGTGACGGCGCAGCCGTCCAGCACCGGAGCCGTCTTGTCCTCTGCGCTCACGCCGCTGTTCAGCTTGAGCGAAACGGCGTTCGGCAGAGCTTTTTTATCGTCTCCCGGGTCGCTGGGCAGGTCCTTACCCCGATAGTAATAGCGGTAGTCCCCGTCCGTTTCCTGCAGCGTGACCTTGGAGAGCGTATAGGTTCCCTCCCGTGCATAGGCGCTGACGGACAGCACGCCCTCGTAGGTGTTCTCCCCCGTCCGATCCGCGGCGCGCAGCACCAGATTGGCCGTGTTGTCGTTGGCTTCGTTTTCAAACCGGACGGTAATATGCTCCAGCTCCGCGTCCGAACCCTCGGCAACGACCGTGACGGGATATTCGTACTCCGTCTCATCCTCGTTCAAAACGCCCTCGCCGACCGCGACCGAGGTCAAAACGGGCCACTTCACGCCGATGGCGAACGCGGGCGTCGCCAGTCCGAGAGTCAGCGCCGCAGTCATAAGCACGGCAAACATTCTTTTCTTCATATCCTCTGCCTCCTCAATTTTTGTGGTACAGGCCGAACAGATCGAGCAGCTTTTCCCAAAAGCTCAGAACGACTGTTTCCTCCTCAACGGCCTCCTGCTCAGGGAGGGCGATCTTGGGCGTTTGGATCACGAACTGCACCATCGAAACGTCTCCGTTGCGCTCGTCCGCAAAGGAGATCGGCTGAAAATCAGCGCCGAACATCTTGTTGACCGCTTTCACGATGCCGTCCAAGATCGTATCCCTCATCGTGGCGGTCTTGTCGAGCAGCTCCAGCGTGCCGTCCTTTAATTCAACGGTGCCGTCGTAAAGCTCCACCGTACCGTCATGCAGTTCGATCGCGCCGTCGCAGAGCGCCGCGACGCCATCCTTGAGCGTGAGCACGCCGTCCTGCAGGGTGACGATACCGTCCTGCAAGTTGACGAGGCCGTCCATGAGCGAAACGACGCCGTCGTTCAATTCGCAGGTGCCGTCGCTCAGCTCCGCCGCGCCGTCCGAAAGCTCGACAAGTCCGCCGTAAAGGGAGTCCGCGCCGTCATACAGCGTTTCCGCACCGTCGGCAAGCTCTCCCGCGCCGCTGGCAAGGGAGGACGCGCCGGAGGCAGCGCTCGACACGCCGTCGGTGTAGGCCACGACGCCCTGATAATAGCTGAGGGCGGCAAGCGCCAGATAGGTGGGGTCGTTTGCAAGCGCTGTCTCAACCTCATTCGCTATCGCGCTTTCAATCTCGCTTGCGTCCGCCGCAGCCATGTCAGAATCCCCATCTTCGGCAGCAGCCGCTTGCAAGTCCGCCATGTAACTATCTATCACCTTTTGCTTCACCGCTTCCTGACGCTGAGCCATCAGCGCGGATATGTCCGTGTCCCATGTGATGTTTTCAGGCCCCGCCGAAACCGCAGCTTGTTCAAACAGTGTTCGGGACATCGCCTGCAAGGTGCTGTTCTGTGCCGTTAACTGGCTCAGCCCGCTGCGCAGGCTTCTTGCGCCGCTGCGTAAGTCCTCCGCGCCATCCTCCAGTTTCTCCGCGCCGCTGCGCAGCTCCACCGCGCCGTCCAAGACGATCTGAACGACGTCCTTCAAGTCCTCCGCGCCGTCGATGAGCTCTGCACTGCCGCTTTTCAGGTCCTCCGCGCCGTCGTACAGCTCCGCTGCACCGTCGCACAGCTCGTCCACGCCGTCGCTCAATTCGCCGGCGCCGTCCTTTGCGTCTTCGAGCGCGTCCGCGACAGACTTCGCGCCGTCCCGAACGTCCTCCGCGCCCTCCATCAACTCGTCGGCGCCGTCGTCCAGATCTTTCGCACCGTCCTGCATCTCCGCGACCTTTTCATCCAGCTCTTCGGTGTCTTTAATGTCCTCACGGGTGATGGTCACGTTCATGTGGATGCCGTTGATCGAGATGGGGTCCATTTCAAAATCGACAACATCGGCGGTGATGGTGTAGTCCTTTTCCGTTTCGGGCAGGATCAGGTAGGAAAGCTGTCGGTCGCTGCCCACGTCCGCCGGCGTCGCGCCCTCCGCTGCGATGTTGGCGCAGCGCTCCGTGTCGAGCGTCACCGCCGCCTGCAAGGTGAAGTTCTCGAAAAATTCGCTGCCGCAGTCGGGATTCCGCCGCACGGACATCGTGATCGTGAGCGCACCGCTCTTTCTGGCCAATTCCTCCGCAGGGTACTCCCTGCCGTCGAGGAAATAACGAAAGGCGAACGTCCACGGCAGGGAGTTCTTCGCCAGCGTTCCCTCATAGTAGAGTCTGCGCGCGTCGGTGTCGATGCGGACGGTCTCATTTTCAAATTCGATCTCGTCATTGGTCGTCATATTCCGCAGCGCGGTATAATCGCCGTAGTCGATGATCTGGCCGGTCTGGTTCAGCTCAAAAACGTTGACCACATAAATGCGCTCCACGCTGCCGTCCGCGTTCAGGTTGACGTAGACCACCTCCTCCTTCGGTACGCTGCGCTCCGCGGCGGCGAGAGCCGGAGCCGTGGTCGATAAGAGCAGTGTCAATGCCAGAACAACGGCGGCGGGTCGTCTGACACGGCGCTTCTTGCGCGCAAGCCGTTTCCCCTTCAGGGAGATCAGTCGTTGTATTTTCATTCTATGATCGCCTCCTGCCGTGCTGCGGGCCGATACCAGCTTGCTCCCTTTGTCGTGCGTTGGATCGCTCCGTCAAAGAGGCAGAGCAGACCGGGCAGCACGAACAAAACGACAGCCATAGAGAGCAAAGCCCCTCGCCCGAGGAAAATGCCGAGTTGTGACAAAACGCCGTGGCTGGAGATGTACCCCAGCAGAAATCCCACCACGGTCAGCAGCGTGCCGGATGTCAGAATGGACGCGGTGACAGCCGCCACGGTTTGGATCACGGCCTCCCGCTTTTCCATCGTTCGCCGGAATTCCATGTACCGGTCGGTGAACAGAATAGCATAGTCTACCGTTGCGCCGAGCTGAATGGAGCTGATGATGAGATAGGAAATGTAAAAGATGACAGAATCGCTGAAATACGGAACGGCCAGATTGATCCAGACGGCGGTCTCAATGGCCAGCACCAAAATTACCGGGAGCAGCAGGGACTTGAGCGACAGCAGCAGAACGGCGAACACCGCGCCGATGGCGATGAGATTCACCTTCACCATGTCGGCGGTGATGGAGTCCATCAGATCGTAGGTGCTTACGCCCTCGCCGGCAAGGTAATAGCTGCCGGGATAATATTCCTCCGCGAGCTGTCGAATCTCCCTGACCAGCCGGAAGGTGCTCTCCCTCTCGTAATCCGTTTCCAGCGACAGAACCATGCGGGTATAGTGCTCCGAGGTCAGCTTGGAGAGCGTGTCCGCGTCCAGATATTCCGGCGGGATTTCGTTCCCCACCGTGTCGGTGTAGGATACGATGCTCCTGACCTCTGGGAGCGCGTGGAGCGCGTCGGACAGGGCGCGTTCATTCGCCGGACTTCCGTTCGGGACCATCACCACATAGGTGTCGTTCTTGCCGAACACCGCCTCGATGACCTCCGTATCGGCGCCCAGCTGCGTCTCCTTTCCGAAGATCTCAGAGGAGCCGTAATAAAAGGAGTTCGCGTTCGACGCCAGATAGCTCGGAAGAATGGCGAGGGCGAAAACGCAGGCCATCGGGAGCATAACGTAGCTGACAGCGCGGCCAAAGGGCCGAAAGCCCGGAAGAAGGCTGCGGTGGCGCAGCTTTTCCATCGTCCTGTAGGTGGAGAGGATCAGCGCAGGCATGAAGGTGAAAACCGACACAAGGCTGATCGCCACGCCCTTTGCCAGCGCGTAGCCGAGATCCGGCCCGATCCCGAAGCGCATGAACACCAGCGCGAGAAAGCCAATCACGGTCGTCAAGCCGCTGGAGAGAATGGACGTCGTGGATTTGCACAGAGCTTCCACCATCGCCTGCTCAGAATCGGCGATCTCCCTCCGGCATTCTTCAAAGCGGTGGATCAAAAAAACGGAATAGTCCAACGAGACCGCCAGCTGCAAAATACTGCCCGCCGCGTTGGTGACGAACGAGATCTCCCCGAAGATCACGTTCGTTCCCGCGTTGATGACGACGGCCACGCCCAGTCCGGTCATGACCACGACCGGCTCGAACCACGAGACGGTGGTCAGAAGCAGAACGAGAAAGGTAAAGACGACCGCGGCTATGGCGATTTTGGGAACCTCGCTCACAGTGCTGACGGTGGCGGTCGCCGTGGAAACGGCGTCGCCGCTCATGGCATTTTCCTCCCCGATGGCGGCGCGAAGCGCGTTGACGGCCTCCACGCGCCGGTCCTCGTCCACCGTCACCGTGAACAGGGCGCAGCCGTCCTTATAGCAGGTGTCCAGCAGATCCTCGTCCATCACCGCGAGGGGCTGATAAATGCTCACGGAATCGTCCAGCCACGTGACGTCCGTCACGCCGTCGCAGGCCAGCAGGCGCTCCTTGTATTGCAGCGCCTCCGGAACGGTAACATCCCTCACCATGACGCGGGCGTTCGGGATGCCGCCGGAAAATTCCTCCTCCATCAATTCGAGGGAAACGGTGGAAAGGCTTTCCTCTGGCAGATAGTCCGTCATATCATAGTTAACCGCCACCAGTCGGCTCATGGCCGCGCAAAGGGCAGCGGCGGAAAAGAAAAAGAGCATGACCGCCCTTCGGTGCTTCACGACCCATGTGTAAAGCCGTCTCATGGCTTCGCCCTCTCCGCCGCTCCCGCACCGTCCGGCGCGTTCCCGCAAAATCTGTAAACGTACATAGCCGATACGCTCCCTTCTGCCATGTCACAGACAGTATAGCGCCGCAGCGGGCCGGATCACACGGCCAATTCGCGTCGCTTTGGGAGATATGGGACAAACCGCTGATTTTGACGGGCAAATGCCGGTCATTTGCCGGCGAAGCAATGCCGTGCATATTCTGCGCCGCTGAAATCAATGATAAAGGGCCGCGGCGAAACCTAATGCAGAACAGCCCTGCGGATCGGCGCAGCCGCGAAAAACGGCAAAGTAAGCCGCTTAAAAACCCGGGTCGGGGATGTTTGTGAACATGTGGAACGCGCCGAGGGTAGTGATAGCACCCCGTTTCGCAAGTGCCGAGTTTGCAGTTTATTCAGCACAAAGGACAAAACATCGGCAGAGTGAAACAGGGTACTGCGCCTGCTTTTACTG
>CAVKBJ010000003.1:0-2410 GCA_963654505.1 Lachnospiraceae bacterium | reverse complement strand
ATCTCGCGCACGTCCTTGCGGATGGTCTGCGGCACGATGCCGTGCGCCTTGTTGTACTTGTCCTGAATGGCGCGGCGGCGCTCCGTCTCGTCCATGGCCCGCTTCATCGACGGCGTGACCGTGTCGGCGTAAAGAATGACCAGGCCGTCCGCGTTTCGCGCGGCGCGGCCGATGGTCTGCACAAGGCTCGTCTCGCTGCGCAGGAACCCCTCCTTATCCGCGTCGAGGATGGCAACGAGCGACACCTCCGGCAGATCGAGGCCCTCGCGCAGCAGGTTGATGCCCACCAGCACGTCAAATTCACCCAGCCGCAGATCGCGGATCAGCTCCATGCGCTCGATGGTCTCCACGTCCGCGTGCATATAGCGCACACGAATACCCACCGTGCGGAGATACTCGGTCAGGTCCTCCGCCATCTTCTTGGTGAGCGTCGTCACCAGTACGCGCTCGCTGCGCGCGGCGCGGGCGTTGATCTCGCCCACGAGGTCGTCGATTTGCCCCGTGACGGGCCGAACCTCCACGCGCGGGTCGAGCAGCCCCGTCGGGCGGATGACCTGCTCGACGATCTGCCCCGCGCGCCCGCGCTCGTAGTCGCCCGGCGTCGCGGAAACGTAAATGCGCTGGTGGACGCGCCGCTCGAACTCCTCGAATTTCAGCGGACGGTTGTCGTAGGCGCAGGGCAGGCGAAAGCCGTACTGCACGAGCGAATCCTTCCGCGCGCGGTCGCCGTTGTACATCGCGCGCACCTGCGGCAGCGTGACGTGGCTCTCGTCCACGAAAAGGAGGAAATCCTTTGGGAAGTAGTCGAGCAGCGTCATGGGGGCGCTGCCCTCAGGCCGCGCGGAAATGACGCGCGAATAGTTCTCGATGCCCGTGCAGTAGCCCAGCTCGCGCATCATCTCAATGTCGTACTTCGTCCTCTGGTGGATGCGCTGCGCCTCGACCGCCTGTCCGTTGTCGGTGAAGAATTTCTCGCGCACCTCCAGCTCGCGCTCGATCTCCGCGATGGCGCGCTCCATCTTGTCCTTTGTCGTGACATAGTGCGAGGCGGGGTAGATGACCGTATGCGAGAGTGTTTTCGTCACCACGCCGGTCACGGGCTGAA
Organism: Lachnospiraceae bacterium; assembly: GCA_963654505.1. Lineage (GTDB taxonomy): Bacteria > Bacillota > Clostridia > Oscillospirales > Oscillospiraceae > Hominicoprocola. The sequence goes on along the minus strand of CAVKBJ010000003.1, from coordinate 1,305 downwards.
ACTCGCGGATGGCGTCGATCTCGTCGCCGAAGAACTCCACGCGCACCGCGCGGTCGCGCCAGTAGGCGGGGTAGACGTCCACCGCGTCGCCGCGTACGCGGAAGCGGTTGCGCTCAAAGGCGACGTCGTTGCGCTCGTAGCGGTCTTCGACCAGCCGGCGCAGCAGCTCGTCGCGCTCCATCGTCTGCCCGGGGCGCAGCGAGATCATCAGCTTGGCGAAGTCATCCGGCTCGCCGAGGCCGTAGATGCAGCTCACGGACGACACCACGATCACATCCCGCCGTTCGAGCAGCGCGCAGGTCGCGGACAGGCGCAGACGGTCGATCTCCTCGTTCGTCGCGGCGTCCTTGGCGATGTAGGTGTCCGTGTGCGGGATATACGCCTCGGGCTGATAGTAGTCGTAGTAGGAAACGAAGTATTCCACCGCGTTCTCGGGGAAAAACTCCTTGAATTCCGCGCAGAGCTGCGCAGCCAGCGTCTTGTTGTGCGCCAGCACGAGCGTCGGGCGCTGGATCTTTTCAATAACGCTCGCCATCGTGAAGGTCTTGCCCGAGCCGGTCACGCCGAGCAGCACCTGCTCGTCCAGTCCCAGCTCGACGCCGCGCGCAAGCGCGGCGATGGCCTCCGGCTGGTCGCCGGTCGCTTGAAAGGGTGCGTGGAGCTTGAATTCCATCGTCCGCCTCCTCAGTCCAAAAGTCCGTTGTCGCGCAGGCAGACGAAGTCGCCGTCCGCGACGATCACGTGGTCCACCAGCGTCACACCGATGTCCGCAAGCGCCCGCTTGATCTGTAAGGTCGTCTGATTATCCTCCTTGCTCGGCAGAGCCACGCCGCTCGGATGGTTGTGCGAGAGCACCACCATGCTCGCGTTGGCGTTGAGCGCGTTCTCCACCACGGCGCGCATATTGACCGTCACCTGATCCGCGCCGCCCTCCGCCAGCCGAAAGCAGGCGAGGAGCTTACCCTTCGCGTCGAGACAGGCCTCGTAAAAGACCTCCTTCCGCTCGCCGAGGAACAGCTCGATGAAATACGCGCCGATGTTCTCGCGCGTGTTGAAAATGACCTCGTGCTTCCCGCCGCTCGTCCGCACGCGGCGGCAGAGCGGAAAGAGCAGTCGGATGAGCGTCGCGGCGTTCTCGCCCACGCCCTCGACCTTTTGCAGCTCGCAGCCCGGCGCGGAAAACACGCCCTCGAGCGAGCCGAAGCGCGCGATCAGCCGGTGCGCGATGGGATTCGTGTCCTGTCGCGGAACGGCGTAATAAAGCAGCAGCTCCAGCACCTCGTGGTCGGCAAAGGCGTCCAGCCC
>CAVKBJ010000002.1:0-6049 GCA_963654505.1 Lachnospiraceae bacterium | reverse complement strand
TATAGATGCCGTTGCGCTCCGTGTAGATATAGGGAGCCATCTTGGGGTTCCAGCGGCGGGTCTGATGACCGAAGTGGACGCCTGCTTCGAGCAGGGCTTTCATGGATACGACGTTTGCCATTGCTTGTTGTTACTCCTTCAAAATTTAGTTTTACCTCCGGAGCCTTCATCCCCCCTGCCAACCATTGGCACAGACAGGAAGTCGGGTCTCCGTGCGGATTACCCGAGTAGTTTACCACATATCACTATGGATTGCAAGCACTTTTTCTCATAAATTCTTCTGTGCGAGAACATCCCGCGCGACGAATACACCGCTGGCCGAGGCGTGAGAGAGCGAGTGCGTGATGCCGCTGCCGTCTCCGATGACGTAAAGCCCCTTGTGCGCGGTCTCAAGATGCTCGTCGAGCGCGACCTCCATGTTGTAGAACTTGACCTCCACGCCGTAGAGCAGCGTGTCGTCGTTCGCCGTGCCGGGGGCGATCTTGTCAAGCGCGTAGAGCATTTCGATGATGCCGTCCAGAATGCGCTTGGGCAGCACGAGACTCAGATCGCCGGGCGTCGCCGCGAGCGTGGGCGTGACAAGCCCCTCCTCGATGCGCTTGACCGTGCTGCGCCGTCCGCGCACGAGGTCGCCGAAGCGCTGGACGATCACCCCGCCGCCGAGCATATTGGAAAGGCGGGCGATGCTCTCGCCGTAGCCGTTGGAGTCGTGGAACGGCTCGGAGAAGTGCTTGGAGACGAGGAGAGCGAAGTTAGTGTTCTCCGTCTGCATGGCCGTATCCTCATAGCTGTGGCCGTTGACGGTGACGATGCCGTTGGTATTCTCGTTGACGACGATGCCGTGCGGGTTCATGCAGAAGGTGCGCACGTTGTCCTCGAATTTTTCCGTGCGATAGACGATCTTGCTCTCGTACAGTTCGTCGGTGAGATGGGAGAACACGACCGCCGGCAGTTCGACGCGCACACCGAGATCCACGCGGTTGGATTTGGTGGGAATGTTGAGCGCTTTGCACACGCCCTCCATCCACTTGCTGCCGCTGCGCCCGACGGAGACAATGCACGCTCCACACTCGTACTCCGCGCCGGCGCAGACGACGGTGAAGCCGCCGTCCTTTGTTTCGAGCGCCTGCACGGGGGTATCGAAGTAAAAATCGGCCTTGTCCTTCAGCTCGTCGTAGAGGTTCTGGAGGACAACGTAGTTGATGTCGGTACCGAGGTGGCGCACAGAGGCGTCGAGCAGCTTGAGCTTGTGCTGGATGCAGAGCTTTTTGAACTGCGAGCCCGCGGTGGAGTAGAGCCTGGTGCCCTCGCCGCCGTAACGCATATTGATCTCGTCCACGTAGTGCATGAGGTCGAGCGCCTGCTGCCTGCCGATATACTCGTAGAGTGTGCCGCCGAAATCATTGGTGATGTTGTATTTTCCGTCGGAGAACGCGCCCGCACCGCCGAAGCCGCTCATGATCGAGCAGCTCTTGCAGCCGATGCAGCTCTTGATCTTCCTGCCATCGATGGGACAACGGCGCTTTTCAAGGCTGTGTCCAGCCTCGAACACCGCGACCCTGAGCGAGGGGGCGCGTTTCGTCAGCTCATAGGCGGAAAAGATGCCGCCGGGGCCGGCGCCGATGATAGCAACGTCGTATTTCATGATGATAACAACTCCTGTTCTGGGCTTCGTTATAAGCGGCGCGCCAATAAGCATTTCGCGCCATAAGTATTTTATATATCAATATCAAAATGTCAAGCGTGATCCGGTAAAAGTGCCATTAAAAATAGCACAGCCTATTATAAGCCGTGCTATTTCGTCTGTCAGAGATTTTTGCGGATGGCACTGATAGCGTTCTTCTCCAGCCGCGAGACCTGCGCCTGTGAAATGCCGATCTCGCCGGAAACCTCCATCTGCGTCTTGCCGTCGCAAAAGCGCATGGTCAAAATGCGCTGCTCGCGCGGCGAGAGCTTGTCCACCGCCTCACGCAGAGCGATCCGGTCGAGCCATCTCTCGTCAGTGTTGCGCGTGTCGCGCACCTGATCCATCACGCAGACGGTGTCGCCGCCGTCGGAGTACACGGGATCGAAGAGCGAGACCGGGTCCACCACCGCATCCATAGCGAAAACGACCTCCTCGCGGGGAATATCCAGCTCCTTTGCGATCTGCTCGACGGTCGGCTCGCGCTGGTTCTCGCGCTGGAGCTTTTCCCGTGCCTGCAGGACGCGGTAGGCGGTGTCACGCATCGAACGGCTGACGCGGATAGCGCTGTTGTCGCGCAGGTAGCGACGGATCTCGCCGATGATCATGGGCACGCCGTAGGTCGAGAAGCGGACGTTCTGCGAAACGTCAAAATTGTCGATGGCCTTGATAAGCCCCACGCAGCCGACCTGAAAGAGGTCGTCGGCGTTCTCGCCGCGGCTGGCGAAGCGCTGGATAACGGACAGCACGAGCCGCAGATTTCCCTGAATGAGCGTCTCCCGCGCGTGCGCGTCTCCCGCGCGGCTGCGCCGCAGCAGCTCCGTCATTTCATCGGACTTGAGCGTTGGCAGCTTCGCCGTATTCACGCCGCAGATCTCCACCTTGCCGAGCATCGTACCGCCCTCCCTGCGCATTTGATGCTCTCATTATTTCCGCGGTGGAGAGAAACATACCGTGCAGGGGGCGGAGATATTTTTTATCGTTCGCCGCGCTTCGATGGATTTTTTCAGGGATAGGACTTCCTGCGGCGCGAATAGAATGACAGGGAATGAGGAGGGAGCGCGATGAACTGCCGATTTACGGATTTACGCTGCAAGGAGGTCATCAACATCTGTGACGGCTGCCGGCTGGGCTACGTCGGCGATGTGGAATGTCAGCTGCCCGAGGGGCAGATGACCGCGCTGATCGTGCCGGGGCCGTTCCGGTTTTTCGGCCTGTTCGGCCGCGGCGAGGAGTATTACATCCCGTGGGACTGCATCCGTCAGGTGGGGGACGACATCATTCTGGTCGATAAGCCGTTCCCGCAGCGCGAACCGCTGCGCCGGGAGCGGCGCGCGCGGCGCCGGCGCTGAGGCCCCCGGGTGCAAGCGCGCGAAGCGGCTCTGCGGGAAATCTGTCCCATGGGGCCGCTTGCCCGGTCTTATTCTTCGTCCTCGTCGTCCGACTGCGCGTCGGGCGCTGTCTCCGCGCCGTTTTCCGTCAGCTCGGGGTGCTTGAGGTAGCGGCGGAGCGTCTGCCAAAAGAGCGCGTACTCGTGTCCCGTGCAGATGCGCTCGTCCATCACAATGCCGAGCGGCATGATCTTCTTATCGTATTCGCCGGTGCGAAAATCGGCGATTGGCTTGCCCATGCAGACAAATACGCTCGTTGTGCCGAACTCATAGCAGTGGTGATAGATGGCCTCCGTGTTGATGCTGGCGAGGTTTGTGATAAAAAGGCTCGTATGGAACGGGCTGAGGTCGATGACAAAGCGCGGCAGCAGACCGAAACGGTCAAGGAGCCTGGCGAAGCCGACCACCAGCTTCGGCAGCACCGGCAGCGAGAACATGAAGCTCACGAAGCGGTCGGTGTTGTTGTTATGTTCCTTTTTCTGGTTGAGCGCGACCGCGTCCTCGATCTTCCGGTTGATGGAGACGATGTCGTCCCCATTCTCAAAGAAGATCTTCACGCTCGTCTCGTCCGGCGTGCCGTCGGCGCGGGTCTTGAGGATAACGAAGCTGACGCAGAAGTGGCTGCGCTGATAGAGCTTCGAGTTCATGATGAAGCGGTTGATCTTCGGGTTCTTCTGATATGCCTTGAAGTAGGCGGCGAGGAGCAGCGCCATATAGGAGATACGCACGCCCTCCCGCCGCTTGCTTTGGATATAGCGGCGCATCGGCTCCATCTCTGCATACTCCGTGATATAATCGAGCGCGTCGTAGCGGCGCGGCATGATGTAGGGAAGCGCCGAAACGATGGCGCTGGCGTTTTTGACTCTCTTTCCGTCCGTACGCATGGCGGTACCTTCTTTCGCAATTCTTTCACGCACAGTTTACACGCTCTTAACGCAATATGCAACGCTTTTCTTTATGAAGCATCTCTTAATTCTTCCTTAAGGCCGCCGTCCGCGCTTTTCTTTTTCAAGTCAAAACGGGATATTCTCACTTTTTATTCTGTTGACAAAAAATCATTCAGGTCATTTCTTTTTTCTATTGATTATCTGAATAAGCTGTACTATACTGAGCTTGTTAAGTAAGGCAAAAACTGTCATTTTACCTTAAAACAACGATCAGGAGGAAACAAAAATGAAGTACAATCGCACCTATAACTTCTCCGCCGGCCCCGCCATGATGCCCGAGCCGGTTCTCGAGGAGATCCGTGACGAGATGATGAACTACCGCGGCAGCGGTATGTGCGTCATGGAGATGAGCCACCGCTCCAAGGTCTTCCAGCAGATCATCGACGAGGCCGATGCCGACCTGCGCGAGCTGATGGGCATTCCCGACAACTACAAGGTCCTCTTTATTCAGGGCGGCGCCACCCTCCAGTTCGCTGCCGTTCCCTGGAACCTGATGAAAAACGGCAAGGCCGTCTACATCGAGACTGGCGCATGGTCCAAGAAGGCCATCACAGAAGCCAAGAAGTACGGCGAGGTCATCGTGGCCGCTTCCTCCAAGGATAAGAACTACACCTATATTCCAGACTGCTCCGATCTTGACATTCCCGATGATGCCGACTACGTCTACATCTGCGAGAACGAGACCATCCACGGCGTGACGTGGCAGAAGCTGCCCAACACCAAGGGCCATATCCTCGTCTCCGACCAGAGCTCCATGTTCCTCTCCAAGCCCTGCAACGTCAGCGACTACGGCATGATCTACGCGGGCGTGCAGAAGAACGTCGGCCCTGCCGGCATGGTCGTCGTCATCATCCGCGAGGATCTCATCCGTGAGGATCTCGATCCCAAGATGCCCATTTATATGCGCTACGACACGCACGCCAACAACGGCTCCATGTACAACACCCCCAACTGCTGGGCCATCTACTGCTGCGGCAAGGTGTTCAAGTACCTCAAGAGCATCGGCGGCCTCGAGGAGATGCACAAGCGCAACGTCGCCAAGGCCAAGGTCATCTATGACTTCCTCGATTCCTCCAAGATGTTCCACGGTACCGTCGAGCCGGAGTTCCGCTCCCTCATGAACATTCCCTTCGTCACCGATTCCGCCGAGCTGGACGCCGAGGTCGTCGCCGCCACCAAGGCCGCGGGCTATGATAACCTCAAGGGCCACAAGAGCGTCGGCGGTCTGCGCGCGAGCGTGTACAACGCCATGCCCATCGAGGGCGCGCAGGCGCTCGTTGACTTCCTCAGGAAGTTCGAGGCCGAGCACAAGTAAGACCCATTCTATAAAATTTACAAGGAGAAAGTTATCATGCGTATTCTTGTTACTGACGGTATGGATAAGACCGCGATGGCCGAGCTGAAAGCGCAGGGCCACGAGGTCGTCGAGCAGTTCTACGATCCCGCCGAGCTGGGCAAGGCCCTGCGTGACTTCGACGTGGTCGTCGTCCGCTCCAAGACCAAGGTTCGCGCCGCCCAGATCGACGAGGCCAAGGGCAGCAAGCTCAAGCTCATCATCCGCGGCGGCGTGGGCGTTGACAACATTGACGTCGATTACGCCAAGGCCGCCGGCATCGACGTGAAGAACACCCCCCGCGCCTCTTCCGAGTCTGTCGCCGAGCTCGCGATGGCCCATATGTTCTCCTGCGCACGCTATATCTCCCACGCTGGCTACACCATGCGCAACGGCCAGTGGGAGAAGAAGGCCTACGGCAAGGGCATCGAGCTGTGCGGCAAAACACTCGGCATCGTCGGCTTCGGCCGCATCGGCCAGAAGCTCGGCGTGATGGCCAAGGCCATCGGCATGAACGTCATCGCCTTTGATATTTTCCACATCCCCGGCATCGAGGAGCAGCTGGGCATCCCCTACGTCGAGATGGACGAGCTGCTCGCCAAGGCCGACTTCATCTCTGTCCATGCTCCCGCCGTTGACGGCGGCGCTCTCATCAACGCTGAGCGCATCGCCAAGATGAAGGACGGCGTTGTGA
>CAVKBJ010000001.1:0-49641 GCA_963654505.1 Lachnospiraceae bacterium | reverse complement strand
CTCCGCCACTGTCTGGTAGCGGACAATGGGCCCCGCGATGAGCTGGGGGAACAGGGTCACATAGGCCCCGAAGTTGATGATATTTTTCTGCGCCTTCGCTTCCCCGCGGTAGACGTCGATGGTGTAGCTCATGGTCTGGAAGGTGTAGAAGCTGATGCCGATGGGCAGGGGCAGGTTCGGCTGCGGGAGCGCCGTGCCAAGCAGGGAGTTGACCGTTCCAATGAGGAAGTCGCTGTATTTGAACACGCCCAGCAGTCCGAGATTGACGCAAACGGAGGTCAGAAGCGCGAGCTTTGCCCCGCGCCGCCCACGGTACCGCTCCACCGCAAGGCCGCAGGTGTAGTCCAGCGCGGTGGAAAAGAGCATCAGCGCTACGTAGACCGGTTCGCCCCATGCGTAAAAGAGCAGGCTGAAGGCGAACAGCACGCCGTTGCGCCACGCTTTCGGTGCGAGGAAATACGCCAGCAGGCACAGCGGCAGGAAGCCCTGCAAAAAGGTCAGACTGGAGAATACCATATCAGCTGCCGAGTATGATCTCGTCACCGGGCAGCGCATCCTCGCTCATGTCGAAAAAGCCGCCGCTGTTCCCGTCGTCCTCGGGAATCGTGATGACGTTTTCCGCCGAGCCGAAAATATCGCTCCATGCTGCGTCCACCTTCGCGGCCTCGTCGGCGGCGAACTTCGCCTGCTCCTCGTCACTGTCCTCCCAGTCGCCCGTTGCGCCGAGGATCAGCAGCGCCACATAGTCACCGTTCACGAACAGCCGCGCCTGCAAGACCTTTTGCAGATCCATGTTGTACATACGCGAATAGCTGAGCACCTGCTCATAGCCGGTCTGGAGCAGCGCGGCCGCGTCCTGCGCATAGCCGTCCTTCACCTTGAGCACCACGGCGGAGCTGGGGTCGATGGCCGAGTTGGAGCTGCTCATCGCCGCCCAGCTCTCGACCTGCTCCATGTCAAGGCCCCAATAGCCGCTCATGCGGTCCTCACTCTCGGCGGTGTCGCAGTTGAAGCTGTCGCCCAGCTTCTCTTTCAGGGCATCCATGACCTCCTGCGCGGTCATGATCACCTCCGCGTCGGTTTTCCCGCTGTCGCTGGACTTACCGCCGCAGGCGGCGAGGGAAAGAAGCATTGCCGCAGTCAGCACAAAAATCAAAATTCGTTTCATCGTAAATTCTCCTTACCATTCATGATGTTGTCACGCGGGTGTCGGGGCGGCGTCTCCGGAAACGCCGCTCTCCCGCCCGTCCGTCTATCCATACGAACGGCCGCGGCAAAATGTCGGGAGAAACACAAAAAAATCGGAGAGTTTTTCACTCTCCGATTTTTTGCCGTATTCACTTGCTTTCCATCAGCGTCTGCGCGACGGCGGTAACGTCCGCCTCCTCCGCACCGTCGAGGTTCGTCAGATAACAGCTGACATCGCCGCGGCTCCAGTGCGCCCGCCAGCTGTCGGGCGAAAGGCGGTCGAGCGTCGCGCCGTACTCCGCGTTGAGCGAGGTGCTGCCGACGGCATCGCCATTCGCGCGGGAGAAGTTGCCCTCCAGCTTCGCGGCCTCATAGGTGTACTCATGGCCGCCGAGCGTAAAGTCCACACGGGCGATCTCGCCATCGCAGATGCAGTAGGTCACGCTCTCCGCGCCCGCCGGCGCGTCGATGGTGAAGCCGAGCTTTTCAAAATCCGCCGCACTCTGCACGTCCTCAAAGGGCGATACCGCCAGCACGGGCGGCTCGTCTCCCTCGCCGCCATCAACGAGGAACGGATGCAGGAAGCCAAGCGTGACGGTCGCGGCGATCACAAGACACGCAGTCATCGCGCTCACACGTTTCCACATCGGGATCGGCCTGCGGGCGGCCTGCGCGCTCTCGGCGCGCTTTTCTCCGCCCTGCGCCGCGGCCTTTTTCAGAATGTTGGCGTACATCCGCTCCTGTGCGCCGCGCTCCGGCTCAATCGTATCGAACGCTTTTTTCACTTCGTTTTCGTTCATGCGCCCTCACCTCCCAGGGTCAGCTTCAATTTCGCGCGGGCGTCGCGCAGCTGATTGCGCACCGTAGACGGCGCGCGGCCAAGCATCGCCGCGATCTCGTCTGTCTGATAGCCCTCGTAGTAATACAGCCAGACGACCTCCTTGTACTTCATGGGCAGAGCCATGACCGCGTCCGCGACCTCGCTTTTCTCGTCCGTCTCTGCGGCCAGATTGGTCTCCTCGTCGATGGGCGTCACCTTCCGCCGCCACCAGTGCTTGAGCTTATCCTTGCAGACGTTCATCGCCGTGGTCGTCAGCCACGAACGCTCGTGGCGCTCATTTTCAAAGGCGACGCCACAGGTCATCGCCCGCACAAAGGCATCCTCCGTGCAGTCCTCGGCGTCCTGCGCGTTTTTCATAAAGGCATAGCAGACGCGGTAGACGTCTTTGAAGTGCCGTAGATAGAACGCCTCAAAATCCCCCTGCATGGTCCTCGCTCCTTTCCTCCCATAAAATCATACGATCAGAGCATACCGATTGTCGGATAAAATGTCAAGAGCGGACAGCTTCTCCGGTAGGCCCGGCGTTTCCCAAAAGATACCGGCACACTGAAATCTCTTCAATGCGCCGGTATCGTCGTCTTAATTTTGCGGCGTCAGCCCCGGTCTCTCCGGTTCCGCGTCACACTCTCCTCCACTTCGCGCCGTTGGGCATATCGGTCACCTCGACGCCCCGCGCCTTCAGCTCGTCGCGGATGCGGTCGGCCTCGGCGAAGTTCTTCGCCTTCTTTGCCTCCGCACGCTGACGGATCAGCGTCTCGACGCCCTCGTCCGGCGCGCCGTCCTCAGCCACGACGGCGAACTCGCCCACGCCCTGCGCCGCGGCCGCAGCGTTCTTCTCGCGCAGCGCGGCGGCCTTGACGACAAGGTCAAGGCTGAGCACCGTGTCAATGTCCGCGATGACCGCGAGCTTGGTCGCGCCCGTGGTCCTATCCTTGAGTACATCGTAAAGCACGGTCACGCCCATAGCGGTGTTGAGGTCATTGTCCATCTCCTTGGCGAACTTCGCGCGGTACTCGCTCCGCACGGCCTCGTCCACACCGCCCTCGCCCTTGATGGCCGCGATCTTGGCGATGAGCTTATTATAGGCAAGCGCGGCGTTGTCAAGATTTTCCCAAGTGAACACCAGACTCTTGCGATAGTGGCTTTGCAGGCAGAAAAAGCGGTAAGCGAGCGGGTCATAGCCCTTCTCCTCAAGCAGCGAGACCGTCAAAAACTCGCCCTTGGACTTCGACATCTTGCCGTCCGTCGTGTTGAGGTGGGCGACGTGACACCAGTGCGGGCACCACGCATGGCCGAGGTAGCTCTCCGACTGCGCGATCTCGTTGGTGTGATGCGGGAAGGCGTTGTCCACGCCGCCGCAGTGCAGGTCGAGGTATTCGCCGTTATACTTCATCGAAATGCCGGAGCACTCGATGTGCCAGCCGGGATAGCCCACGCCCCACGGGGAATCCCATTTGAGCGCCTGATCCTCAAACTTCGACTTGGTGAACCAAAGGACGAAGTCATTCTTGTTCTTCTTGTTCGTATCCTCCTCCACGCCCTCGCGCACGCCGACGGCAAGATCCTCCTCGTTGTGGTCGTTGAAGATATAGTAGCGGTTCAGCTTGGAGGTGTCGAAATACACGTTGCCGCCGGCGAGGTAGGCATAGCCGGTGTCGAGGAGCTTCGTAATGATCTTGATATAGTCGTCGATGAGGCCCGTCGCGGGCTGCACGACGTCCGGACGCTTGATGTTGAGCTTGCGGCAGTCGGCAAAGAACGCGTCGGTATAATACTGCGCGATCTCCATGACGGTCTTATGCTCGCGTTTTGCGCCCTTGAGCATCTTGTCCTCACCCTCGTCGGCGTCGCTCGTGAGGTGGCCGACGTCGGTGATGTTCATGACGCGGTTCACGTCATAGCCCGCGAAGCGGAGATACTTTTCCAGCACGTCCTCCATAATATAGCTGCGCAGGTTGCCGATGTGTGCGAAGTGATAGACAGTCGGGCCGCAGGTATACATCTCGACGTGGTTTGGGGTATGCGTTTTCAGCTCTTCCTTTTTGTGGGTAGCGGAATTATACAGGTACATAGAAAAACTCCTTTACAGGAAAAATTTACTCTTTACGGTCCGCCTCGCGGAACACGTCAATGTTCTTGATGAAGTATTCGATACCGGAGTAGGCGGTGGTCAGCACAATGACGGCGCTGCACAGCGGGTCGAACCACGCATAGCCGCCGAACACGTTGAGCAGCATCGCGCACAGGCACACCATAGTCGAGGCGGTCTTGACCTTGCCCGACCACGCCGCGGCGATCACGCGCCCCTGTTCGACCGCGACAAGGCGCATACCGGACACGGCGAACTCCCGCAGCAGCACAACGGCAAGGCACCAGCCGGGCATCTGTCCGATCTCGACGAGGTAGCACATCGCCGCCATGACGAGCACCTTGTCCGCCAGCGGGTCCATGAACTTTCCGAAGTTGGTGACCTGATCGTAGTGGCGGGCGATGTAGCCGTCCACAAAGTCGGTCAGGCACGCAGCCACGAACACGCCGAAGGCGGCGTAGCGCGCGTAGGGAAAGTCGAGATACAGGATCACCAGAAACACAGGGATCAGCGCCACCCGCACAAGGGTGAGCTTATTGGCAGTCGTCATCTGTGAACAGTCCTTTCAAGGCACCGGTGCGCCGGTGTTTGCTGTTGCCGCGCTCGCGCGGCGCGTTATTCCCCGACCAGCTCGCCGGTCAGCTCGCCGTCCATCGTGCCGGTGATGCGCACGGGCACAAATTCGCCCGCCGCGACCTCGCGGGGCGCGGAGAAGTAGATCAGTCCGTCGATATCCGGCGACTCGGCGTAGCTTCGGCCGGTAAAGAGCATGGACTGCCCGTCGAAGCCCTCGCAGAGGACCTCCATCACGTCGCCCTGATGCTCCTCGTTCCACTCATCGATGATCCCGCTTTGAATATCCACGATCCGCTCGGCGCGGCGCACGGCCTCGTCGGTATCGACGCGCTCCATCTTCGCGGCCCTTGTCCCCTCTTCGGGGGAGTAGGGGAACACGCCCGCGCGCAGCAGCTTCTGTTCGCGCAGGAAATCGCACAGCTCGTCGAATTCCGCCTCTCCCTCGCTGGGCAGTCCCGCGATGATCGACGTGCGCAGCACAAGGCCGGGGATGCGTTCGCGCAGCTTGTCGAGCAGGGTGCAGAGGTACTTCTTGTCGCCGCGGCGGTTCATTTTCCTGAGGATTTTGTCGTTGCAGTGCTGGAGCGGAATGTCAAGGTACTTCAATATCCTGTCCTCGCGGGCGATAACGTCGATCAGCCGGTCGTCGATCCACTCGGGGTAGAGGTAGTGGAGCCGGATCCAGTGAAAATCAAGCCTGCACAGCTCCTCCAGCAGGTCGGCAAGGTGTGGCTTGCCGTCCCAGTCCACGCCGTAGCGCGTGATGTCCTGCGCGATGACGATCAATTCCTTCACGCCGGCACCGGCAAGCGTTTTCGCCTCAGCGAGCACGTTTTCCATCGTGCGGGAGCGGTATTTGCCGCGCAGCTTGGGAATGATGCAGAACGCGCACCAGTTGTCGCAGCCCTCCGCGATGCGCAGGAAGGCGTAGTGGCCAGGCGTGGTGAGCACGCGGCCGAATTCATCGACCGGCGCGTTGATGTCGTCGAAGCGGCTGACGCTGCCGCCGGCCATGACGGTCTCGACCGCGTCCACAATGTCCTTATAGCTGCCGGTGCCGAGGATTCCGTCCACCTCGGGCAGTTCCTTTGCCACCTCGCCCTGATAGCGCTGCGTCATGCAGCCGGTGACAAGGATCTTTTTGAGCTTGCCGGCCTTTTTCAGCTCCGCCATCGCGAGGATGTTCTCGATGGCCTCCTCGTTCGCGCTCGAAAGGAAGCCGCAAGTGTTGACCACCGCGGCGTCGCAGCCCTCCGGCGCATCGCGCAGCTCCATGCCGGCGTCGCGGCACAGGGCCATCATCTGCTCGCAGTTGACCATATTTTTCGCGCAGCCGAGCGAAATAAAGTAGAGTTTATAAGCCATAGTATTCTTCCCGTCCGCCGCGCACCGGCGGCACGATTCTTGTAAATTACGCTTCTCCGTCCGCGTCCGTCAGTGCCGCGCCCGCCGTCCGCAGGGCGGCCTTGACCTCACCCCACGAAAAGCCGCGGCGCAGCAGTGCGTCCGACAAGCGTTTATAGTCCTTTTCATCGAGGGGCTTTCCCTTCGTTTTCGACGCGATGACACGCGCGAGCGTCTCCTGTGCGTCGGGAGCGTTCTCCAGCGCCGCCTCCCACAGCTCGCGGGGAACGCCGCGGCGGTACAGCTCGTCACGCAGTCGGGCCTTCCCATAGCCCTGTGCGCTGTAATGCTGCACGAGCATGGCGGCATACGCCGCATCATCCAATGCGCCAAGCCCCTCCAGATACTCCGCCGCCGCATCGGCGTCGTCCGTTTCCGCGCCCTTCTGCACGAGACGTCGCGTCAGCTCCTTTTTGGAGAGCGAGCGGGCGGAGATCATGTTCGCCGCGCGCACGCGTGTCTCGCTGCGCGCGCCGCATTTATGTAATTGTACCACAGTCTCGGGGGAAATGTCCAGCCCCACATACAAACCGAAATGCAAAAGCTCGCCCTCGGTGATCCGGAGGAGGTCTCCCCCCTCCAGATACACGAGAACGCGCTCTTTTTTATGCTTCGACCGTTCGATGCGCTCGATCTTCATCAGCCCTCGAAATCGTCGGCGCTGACGTCCACGGCGCGCCCCGCCGCCTTGGCGGCGATCTTGGACTGGTTGCTCATGAGCTTGTGGAAGTCGCGGCGGATGTCGGCCTCGAGCTTTTCCGCGACCTCGGGATTGTCGCGCAGAAACTGCTTGGCCGCGTCGCGGCCCTGACCGATGCGCGTTTCGCCCATCGAGTACCACGAGCCGCTCTTCTGCACGAGGTCTAGCTTCACGCCGAGGTCGATCAGCTCGCCGAGCATGGAAATGCCCTCGCCGTACATGATGTCGAACTCCGCCTCGCGGAACGGGGGCGCCATCTTATTTTTCACGACCTTGGCGCGGGTGCGGTTGCCGATCATCTCGCTGCCGTTTTTGAGCGTTTCGATGCGGCGCACATCGATGCGCACGCTCGCGTAGAATTTCAGCGCGCGGCCGCCGGTGGTGACCTCGGGGTTGCCGTACATCACGCCGACCTTTTCGCGCAGCTGGTTGATGAAAACGACAATGCAGTTCGTTTTGTTGATCGCGCCGGCGAGCTTGCGCAGCGCCTGCGACATGAGGCGGGCGTGCAGGCCCACGAAGCTGTCGCCCATCTCGCCCTCGATCTCCGCGCGCGGCACAAGCGCGGCGACGGAGTCCACCACGATCACGTCGATCGCGCCGGAGCGCACGAGCGCCTCGGTAATTTCAAGTGCCTGCTCGCCGGTGTCCGGCTGGGAGACGAGCATCTCCTCCACGTTCACGCCGAGGGCGTGGGCGTAGCCGATGTCGAGCGCGTGCTCGGCGTCGATAAACGCAACCTCGCCGCCGGCCTTCTGCGCCTGCGCGAGGACGTGCAGGGCAAGCGTCGTCTTACCGGAGGACTCGGGGCCGTAGATCTCCACGATGCGGCCCTTGGGCAGTCCGCCGATGCCGAGCGCGAGGTCGAGCGCCAGCGAACCGGTGGAGATCGCCTCCACGTTCGCGGCCCGTTCGTCGCCGCAGCGCATGATGGAGCCCTTGCCGTAGAGCTTTTCGATCTGCGCCATCGCAGTCTCGATGGCGCGCTTTTTCTCCGCGTTGGGCGCGGGCGTAGCCGCCGCCGGTTTCGTCACTTTCTCTGCTGCCATAATATTCTGTCCTCCCGTTTTCGTTCTTTCTCTGAATGTCTCAAATCTCTTTGCAAAGCCGCCCGTAGACCACGCGCGGGATATCGTGCAGGTCGCGCACGATCTGGATATCGCCGAAGCCGTTCGCGCGCATGATGCGCAGCACCTCGTCCGCCTGACCGATGCCGACCTCGAAAGCCAAAAGGCCGTTTGGCGTGAGCGCGTCGCGCCACCTGTCGGAGATGACGCGGTAGAAATCCAGCCCGTCCGCGCCGCCGTCGAGTGCCAGGTGCGGCTCGTGGTCGCGCACGGAAGCATCGAGCGTTTCGATGTCCGCCGTGGGAATATACGGCGGGTTGGACACGATGCAGTCGAACTCCCCGAGCTGACGCGAGGGCTTCTCGCGCGCGTCGATGCGCAGGCTCGTCACCCGCGCGGTAAGCTGATTGCGGCGGATGTTCTGCCGGCAGACCTTGAGCGCCTCGTCGTCCAGCTCACCGAGCAGCACGCGGGCGCGGAGCACCTGACTTGCCACTGCAAGGCCGATGCAGCCACTTCCGGCGCACAGGTCGAGCACGCGGCAGTCCGCGCCGGAGTCCAGCTCGTGAACGACCGTCTGCACCAGCACCTCTGTGTCGGGGCGTGGAATGAGCACGGCGGGCGAAATATCCAGCCCCAGCCCGTAAAACTCCCACTCGCCGATGAGGTAGGCCACCGGCTCGCCCGCCAGATGCCGCGCGCAGAGGGAGTACGCCGCCTGCTCGACCTCGGGCGAGGCGTAGAGCAGCCTATCGCGCAGAAGCTCGTTCTTCGTTTTCCCCGACGCGGTGCAGACCAGCTCGCGCGCCGCCTGCGTCGCGTCCTCTGCCCCCGCCGCGCGCAGCCGCTTGCGGAGATCCATATAGAGGTCGTTATACCTGATCGCCATTTACCACTCGTCCTTGCCCTTCTGCTCGGGAATGACCAGCTCCATCGCGCGGATGGCGACCTCAAGCATACTGCCGTCCGGCTCGTTGGTGGTGAAGTTCTGGAGCCACAGTCCCGGCTTCGCCAGCGCGTTCGTCACGGGATTGTCGTGCCCGCCGACGTAGCGGTTGAACTCATAGGTCACGCCCACGACCGGAATGAGCAGCAGCAGGTGCAGCCCGATGCGCACCCAGACGTTGCGCCAGTCAACGAAGCTGAACACCACGCTTGAAACGAGGATCGACACCACGACCACCACGAACAGAAAGCTCGTGCCGCAGCGCGGATGGTGGCGCGGCTGGACCCGGCAGTTTTCTACCGTCAGCGGCAGCCCCGCCTCGTAGCAGAAAATGGTCTTATGCTCCGCGCCGTGATACTGGAACACGCGCTGAATGTCCTTCTGCTTCGAGCACAAAAGCAGATAGCCGAAGAAGATCGTCAGTTTGATGACGGACTCGACGAGGTTATGCACAACCACGTTCGGGATAAATTTCCCGAGCAGGCCCGCGAGGAAGGTCGGCAGGATCATGAAAAGGCCGATCGTCAGCCCCAGCGACAGCACGACCGCGAAGGCCACGACGAGCTTTTGCAGCTTCTCGCTGCCGAGCCTGCGTTCGAGCCATTGGTCTAACTTCGACGGCTCGCTCTCTTCCGCGGGGAAAAAGTCCGCCGAGTACATCAGCGCCTTCACCCCGCGGATCATGGAGTCCAGAAAGGTCACGGAGCCGCGGATGACCGGCAGCCCAAGAACGGGATAGCGGTCGCGGACGAGCTTTAATTCCTCGACCTTTTCGACCAACCCCTCCTTCGATCTGACGACGATGGCCTGCTTCTGCGGCCCGCGCATGAGGATGCCCTCGATAAGCGCCTGACCGCCGATGGAGGTCCGGAATTTCGGTTTGCTTTGGTTTTGTTCTGCCATGTGGGTTTCTCCTTGCGATGATGGTATCATATCTTTTACAAAATTGCAACAGTTGTTCTAAAATTATTTCCCCATTGGGAGCGTCATGGTCACGACCGCGCCGCCGCCCTCCGCATTGGCGATATCAAAGGTGCCGTTGTGCAGGCGCATGATCTCGTCGCACACGGCAAGGCCGATGCCGCTTCCGCGCGCCTTGGACGAGCCCTTGTAGAATTTCTGCTTGACGTAGGGCAGCTCCTCGACCGGGATACCGGGGCCGAAGTCGCGCACGCGGATGACCATGCTGCCGTTCTCGGCGGCCACGGACACGTCGATGCGCTTGCCGCTGCCGCCGTGCTTGGCGGCGTTGTCGAGCACGTTGCAGAACACCTGCTTCATGCGCTCGCCGTCGGCAACGATGGGCGGCAGCTCGTCCGCGCACTCATAGCGCAGCTCGATGCCCTCCTGCCTGAACAGCTCGCGGTAGGTGAAGATGGCGTCCTCCAGCTCGGCGAGCAGATCGGTCTCCTCCACACGCAGGGTAAAGCGCCCGTCCTGCATCTTGGTGAACTCCAGCAGCTCCTCGACCATCGAGGTCAGACGGCGGGACTCCTTGACAATGATGTTGAGTCCCCGCCGCGTCTGCTCCGGATCCGCGCAGGGATCGGCGGCGAGCGTCTCCGCCCAGCCGTTGATGGCGGTGAGCGGCGTTCGCAGCTCATGCGAAACGGAGGAGATGAACTCCTGCTGTATCTTCTCGGACTGCGATATTTTCAGCGACATATCGTTGATGTTGTCCACCAGCTCGCCCAGCTCGTCGCGGTAATGGTTGTCGATCATGATGCCGTAGCTGCCCGCCGAAATGCGCCGCGCCGCGTCGCTCACGACGGCGACCGGCTGCACGACGTTGTTGATGAAGATAGCGTTGGAGATGATGGTAAGCCCCACGCACAGCAGCGCGACGCCGATGGCGACGGCCATGCTGACGAGTATGCTGCGGTCCGCCTCGCGCAGCGAGGTGACGTAGCGCAGCACGCCGATCACGCGGCCGTTGAAGTGGATCGGCGCGGAAACGGAGAGGATCTTTTCCCCCGTCTGCGGGTCGAGACCCTCGAAATCCGCCGGCTTTCCGGTGGCGACGGCCTCGGTCACATCGCTCGTGCCGGGCGAGGTGCCGGCGGTCAGACCGTAGCTCGACACCTGTACGCGACCGTTGACGTTGATGAACTGAAGCTCGAGCCGATCCTTCTCCTCAAAGGTCTCCGTCGTGATGGAGGCATAGCGAAAATACTCGCTGTAGCTCTTGAGGCCGTAGCTCGAAAAATTGTCGGCGGCAATGCGGGCGCGGGTCTCAAGGCCCGAACGCATGGAGCTGTAGTATATCTGCCTTACGCCGAGGGTGTAGACCGTGACGATGGCGATGACCACCAGCACGATCGGCAGCACGGCGTTCACGAGCCAGCGCTGACGCAGGCCGCGGATACGCAATCCGCGCTTTGCGGGCATGGCGGTCGCCTCCTTTCCGTTTCGATCCTTCCGCGCTCAGTCCGTGCTCCACTTGTAGCCCGTGCCCCAAACGGTGGCGATGTAGCGCGGCTCCTGCGCGTCGTCCTCAATCTTCAGCCGCAGGCGGCGGATGTTCACGTCCACGATCTTCACCTCGCCGAAGTAGCCGCGCCCCCACACCGCGTCGAGGATCTCCTCGCGCGTGAGGGCCTTGTCGGGATTTTCCATAAAGAGCTTCATGATCTGATACTCAAGCTGTGTGAGCTTGAGACGCTTGCCGTTCTTCGCCACCGTGCGGTCGGTCAGGTTCAGCAGGAACGGCGGCTGAGAGATCTCCCCGGCGGAAGCGCCGGTCGCCGGCGCTTCGCCCGCGCGGCGCAGCAGCGCGTCCACGCGCGCGGTCAGCTCGGCGGGAGAAAATGGCTTGGTCACATAGTCGTCCGCGCCGGTCATCAGGCCGGTGACCTTGTCCATCTCCTGCGAGCGGGCGGTGAGCATGATGATGCCGATGTGCGGATAGGCCGCGCGCACGCGGCGGCAGACCTCGAAACCGTCGATGCCCGGCAGCATGATGTCGAGCAGCGTGACGCGCACGTCGGGATTTTCGCTGAGCTTTTCCAGCGCCTCCTCGCCGGTCTCGGCCTCCACGACCTCGTAGCCAGCGCGGACCAGATTGATGACGATAAAGCTGCGGATGCTGGACTCGTCCTCCAGGACCAACACTTTTTTCATCGCGTTCCGATTCCTTTCTCAGTTTTCGCCCGTCGTCCACTCGGCGACGATCAGGCTGAAGCCTGCCTTCACGGTCTCATCATCGACCGCGACGTCCCAGTCGCCGCAGGGCAGCAGCTCGGCGGTGTAAACGGTCTCGACCTGACGGGCGAGCACGAAGCGGTCGCCGCGCTGGGCGTGCTCCTCGCGGGCGGCGCCCGTAAGGGCGCAGATCTCCAAAAACGGCTGCGCCTGTCCATCGTCGTCGCGGTAGAAGAAAATGACCGAGCTTTCCTCCGGTATGCCGCTGCGCAGGAGCGACACCTTCTCGTCCCACGTTTCCGGCAGCAACAGGCTCCAGCCGTCGGCGGAGTTGTGGAAGGTGCGGCACACGACCTCGCTCTTTCCTGTGCTGTCGTAATCGCGCCAGAGAATGCGGTAATAGGTCTTTCCTTCGTCGTCAAGCTGCGGGAACGGGACCGGCTCGGGAACCTCGATCACGCCGCTTCCGTCAATATCGGTCGGATAGAGCGAGAGGAAAAGGAACCCTCCGTCCGCGGCGGCTGTATTCTGCGTGATGCTGCGCAGAACGCCGTTTTTCACCGTCAGAATATCGTAGGCCGCCACGCTGTTGTCCGCCACGCCGGTGACGTAGAGCGCGCTCTGCCCGTCGGAGAGCGTCCCCGCCGTCACGCGCGAAAGCTCCGGCGCGGAAAAGGACAGCTCAAGCGTCGAAATGCAGCTCAGCTCGCGGTCGTCCCAGGTGTAGCAGTCCGCCATGCAGCGGTTCTCCTCGCCGCTGTAAAACACGGTCAGCTCCTGCCCGCCGTCGCCGTCGAGGTCGCTCACGGCGTAGCGGAGGTACGCGGTGGTCAGCAGATTGAGCGGCTCGCTGCCGCGCAGGGTGTAAACGGCGAGCACCTGTACCTCCGTGCCGCTCTTGAAGCCGACCAGAATTTCGCGCCGGCCGTCGCCGTCTAAATCGTAATAGGCGATGGAGTAGATCGAGCTGGCCGTCCCCTCAATGAGAGCCATCTGCTCGTAGCGGTCGCCGTCGGACTTGAAGAAGTAGATCTTCATGGGCCGCTCGTCCGTCGCCTTGCGGAAGAAGGCCACCGCCTCCTCCACGCCGTCGCCGTCAAGATCGACCATCTGCACGCTTTGAAGATTGCTGCCCGAGGTGGGCGCGGCGTGCTCCGCGCCGTCGGAGAGCAGCGCGTTGATCTCCGTCTCAAGCGAAGCGTATTCCGCGGGAAGGCGCGGCAGGGCGTAGAGCTTGTCGGTGGACACGTTCGCTGTGCAGCCGCCGAGCAGCAGGCAGAGCGCCGCGAGCACCAGCGCGCGGAAAAGCCTTTCGCCGTATTTCGCCATGCATTCCCCTCCTTCGCCCTGCTTTGGGCATAATCCTACTAATACAGAAAACAGTATAGCACAAGCCCTATAAAAAGGGTAGTCCTCTTTTTCACTTTTCACTGTGAAAATTTATCTTGCAAATCGGCACTGTATCTACTATAATAACTTTTGTTCCTGTCGGTGTGATGGAATGGTAGACGCGACGGACTCAAAAGCCAGTAAGTCTGGCAGTATGAAATCTGATAAAAACCTTGATTTTTCAAGGCTTCCCAGATACAATAAAATATAGCTTTTATAGTGAGTTCTCTCCTTGTTCTCTCCTATGAGGATTTTAGGGAGCTTCTCGATAAAATGTGCCGGTGTGATGGAATGGTAGACGTAGCGGATTCAAAATCCGCCGGGGGCGACTCCGTGTGGGTTCGAGTCCCACCACCGGCACCACCTGAAATGACTGGGTTTTTCCGTTTTGGAGAAACCCAGTCATTTCTCATTTTTACCCCAGTTCTCTCCTAAATTCTTCCCTTTTTTGCGTTCTTGCTCGGCTTTTCGCTGCAACATTTGCGCTGATATCCACATTCCCCTGCATCGCATCGCCCGTAATTTTCTTTGCGGTTGAGTCCAGATGCGCATAGATATTTGCGGTCGTGCTGTAGCTGCTGTGGCCCAGCCATTCCTGAATGTCCTTCATCGAAACTCCACTCTTGAGCAGAAGGCTTGCACAGGTATGCCTCAGTTCGTGAAAGGTGATCTCCCGCAGGCCGTTATTCCTCAGAAACAGCTTGAAATGCTGCGTCACATAGTTGGGTTTGAACGGTTGTCCAAGATCATTCACGTAAATATATTCGCTCTCAAAATAGCAATTACCGCAAAGCTCCCGGCAGGCATCCTGATGTTCCCTCATCCGCAGCAGCAGCTCGCGATACTGCGGAACTAACGGCAGCGTGCGGTAACTCTTTTTGCTCTTTGCACGGTCCTTTGCAATGGCGGTGCTCTTGCCGTCAATATTGACCTGCACGACCGTATGGCTGATTGTGATCGTATTCCCGTCAAAATCAATCGACTGCCAGCGGAGCCCCATGATCTCTTCGCGCCGAAGGCCGTAGAACGCCGCCATCAGAACCGGGAACTCTGCGCCATCACCCTTTATACACGCAAGCAGTTTCTCAACCTCTGCCAGCGTATAAAATTTTCCGATATGCTCCGTCATTTTGGGACGCATACCGCGTTTCACAGGAGTCATCAGGATCTTGTCTATCCGGACGGCATCATTCAAAGCCTTGCTAATATTGGCATGATACTTGATGATCGTATTGTTGCTGCTCCCCAATTCAACCGAGCAATAGGTGTAGAAGTCTTGGATGTCTCCGGCTCGCAGCCCACCCAGCGTGACCTTTCGCCTGCGGAAAAAAGGCACTATGCGTTTTTCCACATTCGTCTTGTAGCCAGCATAGGTCGTCACGTCTACAGAAGCCTTTACCTGTCTGAGCCAATAGAGCATGTAGTCCGCAAAAAGCATATTCGCATCTGCTGCGAGGCAATAATCACCAGACTGATATTTCTGCCGTTCTGCGAGCAGCACCGCCTCCGCTTTGCGCTTATTCCCCTTTACCGGAAGTCCCGTTGAGATCCACTTCGATTTTCTTTTTCCCTCTGCATCAATGAAGTTAAGCACCACATAAAACAATCCTTTTTTCTCTTGCAGATGACCTGCTACCATTTTGTTTACCTCCCTTTTCGTAGCAGCGGAATTTCTGCCAATGACAATGTCATTTTAGCATATCGAACCCGCAGGAACAATGACGCGCAAGACTTTATTTTGGGCGCCGTAAGCATTTAAATTTTCGGCTTCTCATGTAAATACTCAATAACGCTGGCCTTTGGGATACGGAAGGCTTTTCCTATCTTGAAACAGCGTATGCTCCCATCATGCAGCAAGCGGTAAGCTGCTTTGTAACCAACGCCCCCCAGCATCTCTCTGAGCTGATCAATATTTACAATATCCGGATAATCCGCAAACGGTTTTTCTCTCATGTCTACCCTTCCTTACTGCACAATTGATCGCATAATACCGAAAAAAGTCATTCTCTCTTCGGCTTTCGCGTTTTTGCCGCAAAAAAGGATGCTCCCCAATGCCATAGCATCAGAGAACATCCTTTATTTACAGGATAATCATAGCACTATCCGGCAGGGACTTTCAAGGTCCTTTTCAGGGGACTTTGAAGGGAAAATACACGCACAAGCTCACAAGCGCCAAACGCATCTTCCTTGAAAATATAGTACAGCTGGTATACCTTTTTCGTCACTCACATTTAGCGCATCTTTTTAATGCACACTTCTACCCGATTGTCTTTTCTATACATAGCCAAATAATAGTTTCCTATATACATATTCTCTGCTATTGTTCTCTCTAAGCTCTGTACAGAAGTAGTCTCCCCTAGTCCGATAATTTTTCCGAAATATGGATACTTCTATCTTCTATCAAAGCATCAATGTGCTTCCTGTTCTGTCTTTTAGGGCAATCTGTAGAGTGTTTATATGCCAGATATCCCTCTTCGACTTGGTTGCGACAGTATATTTCGCTGTTTTTCTCCCATCTAAATTGGTACTGCGTAAATCTCTCCTGATCTGTGTCATATACGCAAGCAAAAAACTCACTATCTGACCAGTCCCCCATATTACAAAGGCTTCCTCCACAGAAAACACGGGCTGGTGCACCCCCATTATATGCAATTTCCTGTGTTGCAGAGTAATGCTCATGTCCGCAAAAAATCATCGTGTTCTTTTCAAGGAGCGCCTTTTCAGCCTCTCGTTTGCATCCATCATAAAGCCATTGGTGGGAATGGTGCATTAGCGCAATTGCCATCATCGCCCCAGTTGGAGAAGAAATTTTCGAGATGGTCTCAGGCGGCATATAGTGTAAGCCCTGATCATTTTCGTGTAGCAAAGAGAAAAAGGAATTATTCCGAAAGCAATGCCGGAAGGCTATGCCGAGTTATCAGAGAAAATCCATCCGGGCTTTTCTTATGCGGCGATTGCCGAAATGTCCGGTCCGGCGGGGACTGCTTCTCGCGCGGAACGCCGCCGGTACGAACGTCTTCACTGATGCCAAGCGCGTTTCCGTAATGTCGATTAGGCGATAGCGCGACATGGCTTGCGCCCTCACTGTATTTCGCGTCCGCGCGAAAAAAGACGGTGGATAATCCTTGACGGGTATGCTACAATAGGCTCAATCACGATCCTTTGAGCGCGGGAGGAGCCGCCATGCAGCCTTTGGCACATTTTAAGACTATCACGCACCACCGGCATCTGGTGTGCAGCTACTGCTTTCGTCTCGGCCTTTACCGGCAGGGACTTCTGCACGACCTGAGCAAGTATGAGCCCTGCGAGTTCTGGCGCGGCGCGAAATACTATCAGGGCTACCGCAGCCCAAACGACGCCGAGCGCAAGCGCAACGGCGTGAGCCTTGCATGGCTGCACCACAAGGGGCGCAACCGCCATCACTTTGAATACTGGATCGACTACTGCATCGCGCCCGACGGGAGCGTGTACATGGGTGGGTGCAGAATGCCGCTGCGCTATGTCGCAGAGATGTTCTGTGACCGCATCGCCGCCTGCAGGATCTATCTCAAGGACAAGTACACCGACGCCGCGCCGTATGACTACTATTTGCGCTCGAAGAGCCATATTATCATCCATCCCGAGACGAGCGACACGATCGAGGAGATGCTGCGCGTGCTCCGCGACGAGGGCGAGGACGCCGCCTTTGCCTATGTCCGCGGTCTGCTGCGGCAGGAAAAGGAGAAAAAATGAGGAGATAGGCGCTCTTTTTGCGTTTTTTCTCCTTGCAATTTTTCCGTTAAGGGAGTAAACTATCTATTGAATTTTGCAATAGGACGGACACAACTGCTATGAGCCACCCCTACAAAACGAGGGCGGGCGGGGCGACGGTCACTATCTTTGTTCCCTACGACTGCCGCAACCACTGCCCCTTCTGTATCAATAAAAAGGAATATGCCGACTGTGTGGGCTTCAGCGTCGAGGCCATTTTGAAGTCCATCGCCGTGGTGGACGGGATCACACCGGAATGCGACTTCGTTTTCACCGGCGGCGAGCCGTTCGCCCAGCTTGACGACTTACAGCGGATGCTCGACGCGATCCCGGGCACGCATAAGGTGTATATCAACACCACCTTCCCCGTCCAGCCGGGGTGCAGCGCGGAGGAGATGATTGCCTTTACACGCCGCAACGCGGACAAGATCACCTGCATCAACGTTTCCCGCCATCTCCAGCGCTACGTTGAGGAGTCGCCCGACGAGGTCGTGGCCGCTATCGCCACGCCCAAGCGCATCAACTGCGTGCTCTACAAAAATTATCCCGCGGACAAGCTCACCGGGTACGTCGAGCGCTGGGGGAAGTATGACATTCCCATCCAGTTCCGCTATGACTATACCGAGACTACGCCCGAGAACCTCTACGAGGAGGAAAACGACAAAATTTTGCAGGATCTCAAAAAGCAGTTCACCTACATGGGGCTGGACGGCTGTCGGATGCGCAACGGCTTCCACTTCGCCCACAAGGGCCTGCACATGACCTATCACAAGACGCTGCCCTATTCCACCATCGTGGAGCGGGACGGGGACGGTGTGACCTATGATATTCTCTACGACATTCTCATCAAGCAGAACGGCGACCTCCACTCCGACTGGACGGGTGTGCCGCTGGACGTGGAGAGGTACCGCGAGGTCGTCTTTGAGCCGTATGACCTCCGGGTGCTCGACGGCACGGTCGATTTCTGAAATAAAAGCTCCGAATGCAAAAGCGTCCGGAGCTTTTCTGTATGGAAAGGGGGCTACTGCGGCGGCTGCGCCGCGGCCTCGTGCCGCAGCTCGCGCAGCACGGGAACGCTGACGCACAGCGAGGCGGCGATGAAAAACGCAATGCCGACCATGCGGTTGACGCTGATCGTCTCGTGCAGCGCGACAGCGGCGATGACCGTCGCGAAGATCGGCTTGAGCAGGTACATGAACGAGGCTTCTGTGGCAGAGGTGTCCTTGGCGATCTGACCGGTGAGGAGAAATCCGCCGCCCGCGACCACGACGCCTACGTAGAGCAGCGCGGCGGCGGTGAGCGGGGTGAAGCCGGTGGTCAGCGGAACGCGGGCGAACAGGGAAAGCCCAATACGCTCCAAAAGCCGCGCGACCGGCTCGATCCTGCCGAGCAGCAGCAGCGCGAGCAGCTCCGCACCGCCGAGGAGCATATTCATCGCGGCGATGATCGTGCTGCCCAGACGATCGACGCGCAGCTTGCAGAGCACACCGTAGCAGGCGAAGCAGACCGTCGCGAACAGGATCTCGACAAAGCCGCGCAGGCTCATTTCAAGGTGCGCGGGATTGAGAATGAAGAGAATGCCGACGACCTCGAATGCGACCGCGACGAGATGATTGCGGCGGATGCGGTCGTGCAGAATGAGCCGCGAAAAAAAGACGGCGAAGATCGGATTGCCGGAATAGATGATGGCGACCGCCGAGGCGTCCGCGTGCAGCACCGCCATTTGCAGCAGAGACATATGGACCATGACCGTCAGAAAGCCGAGCAGGAGGAAGTACCGCCAGTCGTCTCTGCTGAAGTGAAGCCCGCGTCGGCGCAGCTCGCGCAGCGCGAAGGGCAGCAGGGCAAGCCCGCCGACGAGCACGCGCTCGACGGTGAGCTGCATGGGCGCGAACGCGCCGCCGAGCGCCTTGAGCGCTACCTCGGTGGTAGAAAAGATCATCGCCGCCAGCAGAATGAGCAGATACCCGCGCTTTCGATTTGTCATGATTCGTTCCTCCCTGTGCCGCTTGACGCGGCAAAGCACACTCATTGTACGCCGCCGGCGGACGGATTGCAACAGGAAAAAGCCGCCCCGCGCGGGGCGGCTTTCGCTGCTGACGGCGCTTACTTAGCGGCAGATTGCTTTTTGCTTTCCCATTTGGTGACGCACACCGCGCAGGAGATGTCGCCGGTGATGTTGATGCAGGTGCGGCCCATGTCGAACAGGCGGTCCACGCCGTAGATGATCATGATCATATCGACGGGGATGTTCATGGCCTGAAGCACCATTGCCAGCATGATCATGCCCGCGCCAGGCGTACCGGCGGTGCCGATGGAGGCCAGCGTCGCGGTGACGACGATGGTGACCATCTGGCCGAGCGTGAGCGTCATGCCGCAGCAGGTGGCGAGGAAGATGGTGGCGACGCACTGATAGATGGCGGTGCCGTCCATATTGATCGTCGCGCCGAGGGGGATGACGAAGGAGGACACATCGTTCTCCGCGCCCAGCTCATCCGCGCACTCCTTGCTCAGAGGAATGGTCGCGGCGGAGGAAGTGGAGGTGAAGGCGAAGATCATCGCGGGCGCGGCTTTCCTGAAGAAGGTGACAGGGCTGAGACCGGCAAAGACCCTGACCGAGAGGGAGTAGCACAAGACCGCGTGGACGACGTAGCCGATGTAGGCGCAGCCGATGACCAGCGCGAGCGAGCCGAGGATCTCGGGACCCTGCGTGGCGACGACCCACGCCATCATGGTGAAAACGCCGATGGGGCTGAGCGCGATGATGAAGGCCATCACGCGGTCGATGACCGCGTAGAGCGAGGAAACGAGGTCTTTGGCCAGCGCGCCCTTTTCACCGGCCGCGAGGATGCCGCCGCCGAAGAAGATGGCGATGACGATGACCTGAAGCATATCGGCGTTGCGGAACGCCTCCCACATATTGCTTGGGAAAATGGCGACGAGGGTATCCATGAAGTTGGCGCTGGTGGCCTTATCCCAAGTCGCGCCCTCTTCGAGGGAGAGTGTCGGGAACCAGCCGGCGTTGTTGAAGATATTCGCGAACAGCAGACCGATCACGCAGGCGATGGCGGTGGTGGCGAGGAAGTAGGCGACCGTTTTCCAGCCGACGGAGCCGACCTTCTTCATATCGCCCATGGAGATGATGCCGTCGATCATCGACAGCAGCACGACGGGAACGACGATGAACTTGAGGAGGTTGACGAAGATGGTGCCGAAGGGCTTGAGGTAGTTGGCCGTGAATTCGGGCATACCGGCGAAGTAGAAGATCAGACCGACCACGACGCCGAGTACTAGAGCAATGAAGATCTGTACCGGCAGGCTGAGCTTTTTCTTTTCCATAATACACACTCTCTTTTATAAAAACTGATTTATAGACAAAATCTATAAATTGCGAAGACATTATACAACGCCCCTTTGGATTTTGCAAGTGCCAATTTGCAGGAAATCATGCAGGAGAAAGAAAAAAGAGATGGTTATCCTGCATAAGAAAAAATTTTGCGCGACTACTTGCAATATGGCGCACTTTTCGGTACGATAGGGAGGAAGAAACGGACGCCGCGCGGCGGCGGAAAGGAAGCTCTATGAGAGTCATCACCGGCTCGGCGCGCGGGCGCCGGCTGAACGAATTAAAGGGATACGACACCCGCCCGACCACGGACAAGGTCAAGGAGGGCATCTTCTCCGCCATTCAGTTCGAGGTGGAGGGCGCGCGGGTGCTCGATCTGTTCGCGGGCACGGGGCAGCTCGGCATCGAGGCGCTCTCCCGCGGCGCGGAGAGCGCGGTGTTCGTCGATCAGCGCAGCGACGCGGTGAAGCTCATCCGCGAAAATCTGGCGCTCACGAAGCTGACGGACGGCGCACAGGTCGTCTGCGGTGAGTCGATGGCCTATCTCAACGCCCTGCGGCAGAGGTTCGACATCATTTTCCTCGACCCGCCCTACGCCGGCGATCTGCTCGAACGCGCCATCGCGCACATCGCGCGCTTC
The DNA here is from genome assembly GCA_963654505.1 of Lachnospiraceae bacterium. GTDB lineage: Bacteria > Bacillota > Clostridia > Oscillospirales > Oscillospiraceae > Hominicoprocola. The sequence goes on along the minus strand of CAVKBJ010000001.1, from coordinate 28,564 downwards.
GACCTGCTCGCGCCGAACGGCGTCATGCTCGCGGAAAGCCCCGCGGAAAAGGAGCTGCCCGCGCTCAGCGCGCCCTACCGCGTCGCGCGCGAGTACCGCTACGGCAGGATCAAGGTCACGCTCTACCGCCGCGACGGAGAGGGGGAGAGCGCATGAGAGAGGAACGCATCGCCGTGTTCCCCGGCAGCTTCGACCCGGTGACGCTCGGCCACATGGACGTGATCGAGCGCGCGGCGAAAATCTTCGACCGAGTGTACGTCGCCATTGTGCCAAACGGTGAAAAGGCGCACCCGATGTTCACCGATGAGGAAAAGCTGGAGCTGATGCGCGTGAGCGTCGCGCCGCTCGGCAGCGTCGAGGCGGCGCTGTGGAACGGTCTGCTGACCGATTTTGCCGCGCAGAAGGGCGCGCGCTTCCTCGTGCGCGGCGCGCGGAACAGTACGGATTTCGACGCGGAGTATCAGCTCTCGCTCATTTATAAGGACGTATCCGGCGGGACGCTCGACACGGTGCTGCTGTGCGCCGAGCCGGAGCACCAGCACATCTCGTCCACAATGGCGAGGGAAATGATAAGGTATCACCGACCGCTCGACAGGTATTTGCCGGCCGCGGCCGCGGAATGGATAAAAAGGAAAGGATAGGGGATAACAATGGCTGAAGAAAATGTGCAGAAGCTGCTCGATATGCTCTATGAGATGATCGACGGGGCGAAGAACGCGCCGCTGTCGAGCGACAAATGCGTGCTCAACCGCGACGAGGCGCTCGACCTGCTCGACGAGATCCGCGCGCAGATGCCGACGGAGCTCAAGCGCGCGCAGGAGCTGGTCCGCGCCCGCGACGAGTATGTGGAGGCCGCCAAGCGCGACGTGGAGCGCATGATGCAGAAGGCGGAGTTCGAGGCCAAGAGCAAGGTTTCCGAGAGCGAGGTGCTCACCGCCGCGCGCGCGAAGGGACATGACATCGTCACCCGCGCGGAGGAGCGCTCACGCGAGATGTACCGCGTGGCGAACGACTATTCCGAGGACGTGCTGCGCCGCACGGAGGAGGCCGTGCAGATGGCGCTCGACGAGGTGAAGCAGACCCGCGTGCGTTTCCGCGCGGCGTCCAACGAGCAGATGCAGCGCCGCCGCGAGGAGCTGAACAGATCCCTGGAGAAAAACGACAAGGAAGAGAAGTAAATTTCGTTAGATCTTACGAATTGTTTTGCCGGTTTTGCGGCTCGAACATATTTTGCGTTGAGGACAGGGTGCGCCACAAGATGTTGTGGCGCACTTTTTTCTGCCCGTTCGACAATGAAACAGATATTTTAGTTTCTGCGGAAAACGCGGGGAGAATATGTCGAAAAAGCGCGGGAAAGCTTTGAAAATAAAGAAAATTTCTGCTTGCATTTCAAAAGCATTTTATGTATACTCAAAGTACGAAGTGGGGGAAAGTGGCGCTGAGTGTTCAAAAGTGGCGCTGCGGACCCGAAAGTGCAGGAGAGTGGAGCGGAGCGACTTCCCCGAAAAAAGAGGGAGCCGCTGCTTTGCCCTCTTTCGCCGCACATTCGAGATCGCCAAGGGGGGGAGCGCTTTGACCGGCCAGTATCAGCACTCGATCGACGCCAAGGGCAGAGTGTTTATCCCCGCGAAGCTCCGCGAGGAGCTGGGCGAGACCTTTTACGTCACTATGGGCATGGACTCCTGCCTGAGCGTCTATTCCGACGCGAGCTGGGCAAAGTTTACCGAAAAGTTCGAGAGCCTGCCCTATACCAGGACCAAGGCCATGCGCCCGCTGTTCGCCAACGCCGCCAAGTGCGAGCCGGACAGCCAGGGACGCATTCTGCTGCCGCAGAAGCTCCGCGCCTACGCGGGGCTGGACAAGGATGTGGTCATCATCGGCGTATCCAACCGCGCCGAGATCTGGAACGCGGAGCGCTGGGCCGCGCTGGAGGCCGAGGAACTCAATCCCGAGAACCTTGCCGCCGTGATGGAGGAGCTGGGCTTCTGAGATGGACAGGATCGACTACGGGCACAAGCCCGTGCTGCTGCATGAGTGCCTCGACGCGCTCAATATCCGACCGGACGGCGTTTACCTCGACGGGACGCTGGGCCGCGCGGGCCATTCGCTTGAGATCGTCCGCCGCTTGACGGCGGGAGGGCGGCTGATCGCCCTCGACCGCGACGAAACGGCGCTTGCTGCCGCGCGGGAACGCCTTGCCGGTTACATGGAGCGTGTGACGCTCGTGCATTCCAATTTCAGCGCGCTCGACGGCGTGCTGCGCGAGCTGGGCGTACAGGGCGTGGACGGGATGCTCTTTGACCTCGGCGTATCCTCGCCGCAGCTGGACGACGCGAGCCGCGGCTTTTCCTACAAGCAGGACGCGCCGCTCGATATGCGCATGGACGAGAGCGCGGCCTACACCGCGCGCGAGCTGGTCAATACCGTCAGCTTTGAGGAACTCAAACGCATCCTCTATGAATACGGCGAGGAGCGCTACGCCCCCGCCATCGCGAAGAAGATCTGCGCGTACCGCGAGCACAAGCCCGTCGAAACGACGCTGGAGCTTGCCGACATCATCCGCTCAGCGATGCCCGCCGCGGCGCTGCGTGAAAAGCAGCATCCCGCCAAGCGGAGCTTTCAGGCCATCCGCATCGCGGTCAACGACGAGCTGGGCGAGCTTCCGCCGATGCTCGCCGCCGCGGAGAGAAATCTCAAAAGCGGAGGGCGGCTCGCGGTCATCACGTTCCACTCGCTTGAGGACCGCATCGTCAAGCGCGAGCTGCAAACGCTTGCCACAGGCTGCACCTGCCCGCCGGAGTTTCCGGTGTGCGTGTGCGGGAAAAAGCCGAGAATGAAGCTCGTCACCCGCAAGCCCATCGTTTCGGGCGAAGCGGAGTTGAACGAAAATCCCCGCGCCCGCAGCGCCAAGCTGCGCGTGGCGGAAAAGTGCTGAACGCGGCACGATAAAAAACAAAGGGAAAGGAGATCGCCATGACGCGCACGAGCCGGAGCAAACAGAATTACAGATACGGCGCCGGGCGTGTTGTCGGCAATCTCGCTTACGATCCGGGCTACGCTGAGCGGCGCGGGAGCGAGCGCCGTGAGGAACGGCGCGAGGAGTTCATCCGCCCGCCGCGCCGGAAGGAAAAAAAGCGCGTCCGTCCGCGCGTGCGCGAACGGCAGAGGGTCTCGGGCGTTCTGGCGCTCGGCTTTACCGCGCTGGCCGCGATGGTCGTGGTCGTGCTGATGAGCTACGCGCAGCTCACGAGCATTTCCGCCGACGTGGTGACGATGCAGAAGGAGCTCAAGACGCTCGACGCCGAGCACGTCGTGCTGCTCACACAGTATGAGCGCACCTTCGATCTCGAAACGGTCAAGGCGGCTGCGGCCGCCGCGGGCATGAGCAAGCCCAGCTCGTCGCAGATCAATTACATCGACCTTTCCGCGCCGGACAGCGTGGAGCTTTGCCAGACGCAGAGCGTCAGCGTGCTCAGCCGGGTGTTCACCTCGCTGGGGCAGGGCGTTTTCAGAGTGGTGGAATATTTCAGTTGAGCGAAGCCTATACATAAGGAGTAAGGAGCTTCCTTACTCCTTGTTTTGCCATTATGCCCCTTGCCGTATGAGGAGGAAAAGCCGTGCCGACACCCCCGAAAAGAAAATCGGACAGCGCGCGCCGCGCCAACCGCATCATTCAGCAGCGAACGATTCTACTGCTCCTTCTGCTGGGAATCGGCGCGTTCGTGCTGCTCTTTATACAGCTCTACAAGCTGCAGATCAAGCAGCACGACGAGCTGAAAACGCTCGCCGTGCGCCAGCAGACGCTGCGCACGACCGTGGAGGCGAGCCGCGGCACCATCTACGATAAAAACGGCGACATTCTCGCCCTGTCCTCCACGGCGGAGAACGTCTGCGTCTCGCCCCTCGACGTCGCCAGAAACGAGCAGGATCAGAGCCTGATCGCGAACGGCCTGAGCGAGCTTCTCGGCGTGGACGCGGACGACGTTCTTGAGAGAATGAAGAACACGGCCTCACAGTACGAGGTCATCAAGAAGAAGGTCGAGCAGGAAACGGCGGATAAGGTCCGCGCGTTCATCAGCGAAAACGGGATCAAGGGCGTTTTCCTTGAGCCGACCTCCAAGCGCTACTACCCCTATTCCACGCTCGCCGCGCACGTCATTGGCTTCGTCAACGCCAATGGCGGCGCCTACGGTCTCGAGGCTGTGTACGACGAGGAGCTGACGGGCGAGAAGGGCATGGTCGTCTCCGCGCGCGACGCCAACGGCAACGCCCTGCTCTATCAGTATGAGCAGTATTTCGACGCCGAGAACGGCGACAGTCTGGTGACCACCCTCGACAAGACCGTGCAGTATTACCTTGAAAAGGCTCTTGAGGAGCTGGAGAGCCGCTATGGCACGGGCGTGGGCGCGACCGGCATCGTCATGGACGTCAACACCGGCGGCATTCTCGCGATGGCGTCGCTGCCGACCTACGATCTCAACGCTCCCGCGAGCATCTACAATAAGGAAATGCTCGCAGGAGATATGAGCGAGGAGGAATTTGAAGCAGCGTCCGCCGGCCTGCAAAACGTGCAGTGGCGCAACAAGGCCATCAACGACACATTCCAGCCCGGCTCGACCTTCAAGATCCTCACCCTCGCTATGGCGCTGGAGGAGAACAAGGTCCAAATGTCCGACACCTTCTCCTGCCCCGGCTACGTCGTCGTCGAGGGGGCGAGGATCAACTGCTCCAAGCGCACCGGGCACGGCAGTCAGGACCTCATCACGGCCTTCGCCAACTCCTGCAACCCCGCGTTCATCAACATCGGCCTGCGGCTGGGCAACACGACCTTTTATAACTACATGAAGGCCTTCGGCCTCACCGGAAAGACCGGCGTGGACACCACAGGCGAGGCAAGCGGCTTTGTCAACAAGGAGATCGAATACTCCACGCTGGCGCTGGCGTGCTACGCCTTCGGGCAGAACTTCAACGTCACGCCCCTCTCGCTCCTCAACGCGCAGGCGGCCTGTGTCAACGGCGGCTACCTCCGCACGCCCTACATCGTCTCCGAGGTGCTCGACGAAAACGGCAACGTCAAGTACCGCCACGACGCCACGCCGCTGCGGCAGGTCATCTCCGAGGATACCTCTGCGGCCGTGCGCGAGATCATGGAGTACGAGGTCGAGTACGGCACGGGCAAAAACGGCAAGGTCGCCGGCTATCGCATCGGCGGCAAGACCGGCACCGCCGACCAGATCGACGGCAGCGTGACCGTTTCGTTCACCTGCTGCGCGCCGGCGGACGATCCGCAGATCATCATGCTCCTCACCCTCAGCAGCGCCAGCAACGACACCGGCACCTACCGCTCCGGCGGCAACATGGTCGCGCCCGTGGCGTCGAGCGTTATGGCGGAGATCCTGCCCTACCTCGGCATCGAGCCGACCTACAGTGCCGATGAGCTCGTCGGCGCGGATCACACCGTGCCGAACGTCGTCGGCCTGACGCTCGACGAGGCGACGGCAAAGCTCAAAGAGGAAGGATTCTCCTGCCGCACCATCGGCGACGGCACGACCGTCACCGATCAGACGCCGCTCGGCGGCGCGATCGTGCCGAACAACGCGGAGATCATTCTCTACCTCGGCGCGGAGAAATCCACGGAGCTGTGCATCGTGCCGAACGTCGTGGGCGACAGCGCCGCGTCAGCCAACCGCAAGCTCACCGACGCGGGGCTTATCATGTCCGTCTCCGGCGCGACCGGCGGCAGCTCCGCGAGCGTGCGCGCCATCTCGCAGTCGGAGACGCCGGGCGCGGAGGTCGCGGCGGGAACGGTGGTGCGCGTCCAGTTCAGCGACAGCTCGGTGACCGATTAGCGTGCAAAAGAGAGCAAGATCCAACGAAGAAAGGACGACGCGCCTACGAAGCTCGGCGAGCTTTTGAGCGCTCTCGATACCTGTGAACCGCTCCGCCTTTCGGCGGAGACGGAGATACATGACCTCACCCTCGACTCCCGCGCGGCGGGAGAGGGGAGCCTTTTCCTCGCCCTGCATGGGGCGAAGGAGGACGGCGCGGACTATGCAAGGGAGGCCCTCGCGCGCGGCGCGGCGGGCGTCGTGTGCGAGCGGGAGATCGAAAACGCACCCTGTGTGCTCGTTCCCGACGCGCACGAGGCGGCGGCAGGGCTCGCCGCGAAATGGTACGGCGAACCGTCCAAACGCATGGCCGTGATCGGCGTGACCGGCACGAACGGCAAGACGACCACGACTTATCTCATCAAGCAGCTTTTGGAGCGCTGCCTCGGCGCGAAGGTCGGGCTGATCGGCACGAACCAGAACATGATCGGCCAAACCGTTCTGCCCGCCGGACGCACCACGCCCGACGCGCTGACGCTCCAGCGCTTGCTGCGCGAGATGGCGGACGCGGGCTGCACCCACGCAGTGATGGAGGTATCCTCCCACGCGCTCGTGCAGCGGCGCGTCGGCGCGATCGGCTTCGCGCTCGGCGTGTTCACCAACCTCACGCAGGACCATCTTGACTATCATGGTACAATGGAAGCCTACTGCGACGCCAAGGCGATGCTTTTCCGCCAGTGCCGCGCCGCCGCGGTCAACGGCGACGACCCGTGGACGCCGCGGCTGCTCGAGGGCGTGACCTGTCCGGCCGTGCGTTTCGGGCAGGGGTTTGCGAACGACCTTGTCGGCTGGGACGCGCACTACTGCGCCGACCGCGTGAGCTTTACCGCGTGCAGCGACAGCGAGCATATCCCTGCGACGCTGCATATCCCGGGGTCGTTTTCCCTTTACAACGCGCTCGCCGCCCTCTGCGCGGCGCGCTCGCTGGGCATCCCACTGGACAGCGCGGCGCGCTCGCTCGCCCTTTGCCGGGGCGTGCGCGGGCGGGCGGAAATCGTGCCGACCGACACGGACTACACCGTGCTTATCGACTACGCGCACACGCCCGACGGGCTGAAAAATATCCTCTCGACCGTCTGCGGCTATGCCGACGCGCGCGTGCTCGTGGTGTTCGGCTGCGGCGGCGACCGCGACAGGACCAAGCGCGCCGAGATGGGGCGCATCGCCGCGCGTTTCGCGGACGAGGTGATCGTCACCTCGGATAATCCCCGCACGGAGGACCCCTACGCGATACTGCACGAGATCCTCTCCGGCATGGCGGACAGCGTGACGCCGTTCACCGTGATCGAAAACCGCCGCGAGGCCATCGCCTGCGCGCTCGACCACGCCCGCACGGGCGACGTGGTGGTGCTCGCGGGCAAGGGACACGAAATGTATCAGGAGCTCGGCACGGAACGGCTGCCGCTCGACGAGCGGCAGATCGTGCGCGAGCACCTGCGCCAATAAAAAACAAAAGAGCCGCGCCACGCGGCGGAAGGACACGTTATGGAACTGATCGCAGCCTGTATTCTGAGTTTTGCCGTGACCGTTGTGACGGGGCATTTTCTCATTCCCGTTCTGTGCCGTATGAAGGCGGGGCAGAGCATCCGCGAGGACGGACCGACCTGGCACTCCGCGAAGGCGGGAACGCCGACGATGGGCGGACTGATGTTCATTTTCGGCATCCTCGCGGCCATCCTTGTCCTCGGCTGGAGGAGTATGCTCGCGGGCGGCTTTACGCACCTGTACGTGTTTCTTTTCGCCGCCATCTTCGGCGCCATCGGCTTTTTCGACGATTATGAAAAGGTGAAAAAGCACCGCAACCTCGGCCTGACGGCGCTTCAGAAGTTCGCCCTTCAGCTCGGCGCGGCGGTGGCGTTCCTCTGCCTGATGCGCTATGAGGGGATGCTGACGCCAAACCTTTATATTCCCTTTTTCAACACCTGTATCGTCCTCAACTGGGTCGTCTACATGATCTTTGCCGCCTTCGTCATCGTCGGCACGGTCAACGCCGTCAACATCACCGACGGTATCGACGGACTGGCCGGCAGTGTGACCGTGCCGGTGGCGCTTTTCTTCGCCGTCGCCGCGGTCTGGTGGGGCTATGAGCAGCTCGGCATTTTCTCGGCGGCGATGGTCGGGGGACTGCTCGGCTTCCTCGTCTACAATTTCCACCCCGCCAAAGTCTTTATGGGCGACACCGGCTCGCTCTTTCTCGGCGGCGCGGTGGCGGGACTGGCGTTCGCCTACGATATGCCGCTCATTCTGCTGCTCGTCGGCATCGTCTACATCTGCGAAACGCTCTCGGACATCATTCAGGTATGCTACTTCAAGGCCACGCACGGCAAGCGAATCTTCAGGATGGCGCCGCTGCACCATCACTTTGAGCTCTGCGGCTGGAGCGAGGTCAAGCTCGTGACCATCTTCACGCTCGTCTCCGCTCTGTTCTGTATGCTTGCGCTCTGGGGTGTGATGGGGCGCTATCATTTCTAAAACGCATCAAGACCGGTCGGAGGAGGTGAGGGCATGACAAAGGAAGAACGCGAGCTGCGGCGCGAACAGCGCGAGCACATGAGGCGCATGGAGGCCGCCGCGAAAGAGGCGGGCCGCGGCCCAATCGACGTGCCGTTCCTCCTGCTGGTGCTGCTGCTCGTCGGCATGGGGCTCATCATGCTCCTCTCGGCGAGCTTTCCCTCCGCCTACTATGAAACGGGCAACCCGCTCTACTACTTCAAGCGGCAGGCGATCTTTGCGGCGCTCGGCCTTGGCGCGATGGCCGTCATCGGACGACTCAACTACGCGAGATTCCGCGGTGCGGCAAATATTGCAATGATAGTTTCCCTCGTTCTGCTCGCTGCAGTCCTCGTTCCGGGACTTGGCATTACCAGCCACGGCGCGACGCGCTGGCTCGGCATTCCCGGCACGGATTACCAGTTTCAGCCCTCGGAGATCGCCAAGCTCGGCGTCATTCTCTATTTTGCCGACAGCATTTCCAAAAAGAAGGATAAGATGAAAACCATCCGTTACGGCATTCTGCCTTACGGTTTCATCCTTGTGCTCATCGCGGGACTGATGATGAAGGAGCCGCACTTTTCCGGCACCGTGCTCATCGTCGGCATCGGCGCGGCGATGATGTTCGTCGGCGGCATTCAGGCATACTGGGTGGGCCTTGGCATCGGCGGTATCGCGGCGGTGGCATACGCCTTTCTCTCCGGACTGATCACCTACAACTCCTCGCGCATCGCCATCTGGCTGGACCCGCTCAACGATGCATTCAAGACCGGCGTGGGCTATCAGACGCGCCAGAGCCTGATCGCCATCGGCTCGGGGGGACTGCTCGGCCTCGGCCTCGGCAAGAGCCGGCAGAAATTCCTCTTTCTGCCCGAGGAGCACAACGACTGCATTTTCTCCATCGTCTGCGAGGAGCTGGGCCTCATCGGCGCAACGCTCATCATGGCGATCTTCGCGCTGCTCATCATCCGCGGCTACTGGATCGCGCTCCACGCGCGCGACCGCTTCGGCAGCCTGCTCGTCGTGGGCGTCACCACGCAGATCGCCTTACAGGTGTTCCTGAACATCGCGGTCGTGACAAATCTTGTGCCGAATACCGGCATTTCGCTGCCGTTTTTCAGCTACGGCGGCACGGCGCTCGCCATTCAGCTCGCGGAGATGGGCGTTGTGCTGAGCGTTTCGCGGCAGATGCCGCCGACATGAGGAGGGAGCGCGCATGAACGTCATTTTCACCTGCGGAGGAACGGCGGGACACGTCAATCCCGCGCTGGCGCTCGCGGGCTATCTGCGGGAGCGACAGCCGGACGTCAAAATTCTCTTTGTCGGCGCGGAGCGCGGGCTGGAGCGCGACCTGATCGCGCACACGGACTATCCCTTCAAAACCGTCAACATCTCGTCCTTCCACCGCTCCCTCCGACCGAAGGAGCTGCGCCACAACCTTGTTTCCGTGCGCAATCTCGCGTGCGCGAAGCGCGAGGCCGACGCCATTCTGGACGAATTTCGACCCGACCTCATCGTCGGCACGGGCGGCTACGCAAGCTATCCCGTCGTGCGCTACGGCCACGCGCGCGGCATCCCGACGGCGGTGCATGAGTCGAACGCCGTGCCGGGTCTTACCACGCGGCTGCTGGAGGAGCACTGCGACCGCATCATGGTCGGCTTTGAGGACTGCCGGCGGCATTACCGGCACAAGGACCGCGTGGTCGTCACCGGCACACCGGTGCGCGGCGATTTCTTCATGCTCACCAGGGAGCAGGCAAAGGAAAAGCTCGGCGTCAACGACGACCGGCCGCTTGTCGTGTCCTTTTGGGGCAGTCTCGGCGCGGGGAGCATGAACCGCCTCACGGCGGAGTTTCTCTATCTTGAGGCGGCGAAGGAGCCGTTCCACCATATTCACTCCGTCGGCTCGCTCGGCTGGCAGAGGATGCACGGCTGGGTGAGCGAATACGGCGTGGATCTGCGCGAGCACCCCTCGCTCGACGTGCGGGAGTATATCTACGATATGGCGGACGTCATGCGCGCCGCAGACCTTGTGATCTGCCGCGCGGGCGCGTCCACGCTCAGCGAGCTGACCGCGCTCGGCGTGCCGGCGATCCTCGTACCGTCGCCGAACGTGACGAACCATCATCAGGAGAAGAACGCCGCCGTGCTCGGCGAGCACGGCGCGGCGCTCGTCCTTCCCGAGGCGGGGCTGGACGGCAAGCGCCTGTTCATGGAGACCGCCGCGCTGCTGCGCGACAAGGACCGCCTTGCGGCGATGCACGAAGCGTCGCTCAAGCTCGGCGTGCGCGACGCGACCGGGCGCATTTATGAAACGGTCATGGCGCTTGTGAAATAAAAAAAGCCTGCGGCGTCCGCCGCAGGCTCTGTGTCCATCCGCAAAAGGACAGGCTGTTTTCCTCCCGCATCGGAACCCCGGCGCACCGTGGGCGCATACTATGGCTTAGTTTGCTTACCCATCGGGAAAGGGAGGAACGGCACATGAGCTATCTGAGCATCGAGGGCGGCGCGCCGCTTTACGGAGAACTGACGATACAGGGCAGCAAGAACAGTGTCCTGCCGGTGCTGGCGGCGACGATCCTCGCGCGGGACGTCTGCCGCATCGAAAACTGTCCACGCCTGCGCGACGTGGACGCTTCCGCCGCCATTCTGCGACACCTCGGCTGCCATGTGCGGCGCGACGGCGCGGCGCTGGAGGTGGACACCGCGCCGATGGCGCGCTGCGACGTTCCCGACGAGCTGATGCGCGAGATGCGCTCGTCCGTCATTTTTCTGGGCGCGATCCTCGCGCGGCAGGGTGAAGCGGTGCTCTCCTACCCCGGCGGCTGCGAGCTTGGGCCGCGGCCCATCGACCTGCATCTTTCGGCCCTGCGCGCGCTGGGCGCGGAGATCGTCGAGCGCGGCGGAGAGCTTTACTGCCGGGCGAAGAAGCTGCGCGGCGCAGACGTCACGCTCGCCATTCCAAGCGTCGGCGCGACGGAGAACGCCATCCTCGCCGCCTGCGGCGCGGAGGGCACGACCGTCATCTGCAACGCGGCCCGCGAGCCGGAGATCGTCGATCTCCAGATGCTCCTGCGCAGCATGGGCGCACGGGTGAGCGGCGCGGGCGGCTCCGTCATCACGATCGAGGGCGGCGCGGCGCTGCACGGCTGCACGCACCGCGTGATCGGCGATCGCATCGTCTGCGCGACCTACCTGTGCGCCGCGGCCGCGGTCGGCGGCGAGGTGCGCTTGACGGGCGCGGATCACCGCGCGGTATCCACGGTGACGCTCGCGCTCGCCGAGAGCGGCTGCGAGGTGAAAAGCGGCGCGGACGGCATCTCCCTGCGGTCGGACGGGCGGCTGCGCTCCGTGCGCCCCGTGCGGACCGCGCCCTATCCGGGCTTTCCGACCGACGCGCAGCCGGTGCTGATGGCGGCGCTCCTCAGAAGCGAGGGCAGCACGGTCTTTGTCGAAAATATTTTTGAAAACCGCTACCGTCAGGTCGACGAGCTCTCCCGCATGGGCGCGGAGGTCCGCGTCGCGGGGCGCGTGGCGGTGGTGAACGGCGTGCGGGCGCTGCACGGCGCGGCGGTCAAATGCACAGACCTGCGCGGCGGCGCGGCGCTTGTGATCGCGGGCCTTGCCGCCGAGGGCACGACGCGCGTGACGGAGCTTGCGCATATCGACCGCGGCTACGACGGCATCGAGCGCGACCTTGCCGCGCTCGGCGCGCGGATACGCCGGGAGACTACATAGAAAAGCAGAGGATACAAAAGCTATGGCACGAAATCACAGCGTGAACCGCAGACGCCGGCGGGGAAGATTTTCCTTCCTGCTCAAGCTCCTGTGCGTTCTGCTCATCACCGGCGCGGCCGTTGCGGCGCTGACGGTCTTCTTCAAGGTGCAGAGCATCCGCGTGAGCGGCAACGCGCGCTACAGCGAGGAGGAGATCGTCGCGGCCTCGGGTATCAAGCTGGAGGATAACCTGTTCCTGCTCAACAAGTACAGCGCCGCGCAGGCGATCTTTGAAACGCTGCCCTATGTGGAGGAGGCGGCGATCAACCGCGCTCTGCCGGACACCATTGTCATCACGGTGCGGGAGTGTACGGCGGCGGCGGGCGTCGTCACGCGGGAGGGCGTGTGGCTCATCAGCGCGAACGGCAAGCTCCTTGAGCAGACCGGCGCGCTGCCGGACGGTTGCCCAGGCATCGTCGGCGTGGAGCCGGACGCGCCCGCGCCGAGCGCGCAGCTCTCCCTCGGCACGGAGAAAACGCTGACGACGGAAACGCTGCTCACGCTGGTGAAAACGGCGGACGGCTGCGGGATGCTTCCGGACATCGGGAGCATCGACCTTTCCGACGCGGAGTCGATCACGTTTACCTATCTGGGGCGCTTCACCGTGCGCCTCCCGTGGGATTCGGACATGGACTATATTTTCCGCAGCGTGCAGGGCACGGTGAACGCTCTGGAGTCGAACGAGACGGGCGAGCTGAACTATATGCTGCTCAAGTCCAAGGGCGAGATGCACTTCATCCCGTCCGCGGGCGCGTAAAAAAGTTTTCGGGAAATCGCGCGCGGCTATTGACCGCGGGAAAAAAGCGTTATACAATAGGCTTGCTTTCCAATACACTTGATGTTGTGGCGGCGTTGACACGGTCCGCCCGCATTCTACAAGAGATAGCAGGAGGAACCGATATGGCATTCGGATTGGATACCGGCGTTGAAAACGTCGTAAGGATCAAGGTCATCGGCGTCGGCGGCGGCGGCAACAACGTGGTCAACCGCATGGTGCGCTCCGGGACCCGCGGCGTGGACTTCGTCGCGGTCAACACCGATAAGCAGGCGCTCAACGTTTCCAGCGCCACCTACAAGATCCAGATCGGCGAGAAGCTGACGCACGGCCAGGGCGCGGGCAGCGACCCCGAGGTGGGCCGCAAGAGCGCGGAGGAGAGCCGCGCCCAGATCTCCAAGGCGCTGGAGGACACCGACATGGTGTTCATCACCGCCGGCATGGGCGGCGGCACCGGCACGGGCGGCGCGCCCATCGTGGCCGAGATCGCCCGCGAAATGGGAATTTTAACCGTCGGCGTCGTCACCAAGCCCTTTGGCTTTGAGGGCCGCCGCAGGATGCAGCAGGCCGAAAAGGGCATCGAGGAGCTGCAAGGCAGAGTTGACTCTCTCGTTATTATCCCCAACGAGCGCCTCAAGCACGCGACCGATCAGAAGATCACCTTCGCCAACGCCTTTGAGATCGCGGACGACGTGCTGCGTCAGGCGGTGCAGTCCATCTCCGACCTCATTCGCGACACGGGCTTCATCAACCTCGACTTCGCGGACGTGACCGCCATCATGAAGAACGCGGGCATGGCGCACATGGGCGTCGGCCGCGCGGCGGGCAAGGGCAAGGCCGAGGAGGCCGCGCGCATGGCCATCTCCAGCCCGCTGCTTGAGACCTCGATCCACGGGGCGCGCGGCGTGCTCATCAACGTCACCGGCTCTATGGATATCGGCCTTGAGGAGGTCGAGCAGGCCGCCTCGCTGGTGCAGGACGCGGTGCATCCCGACGCGCTGACCATCTTTGGCGCGACCTTCGACGAGTCGATGGACGACGAGATCCGCGTCACGGTCATCGCCACAGGCTTTGCCGACGGCAAGAACACCGCGCCCGCCGAGGAGAAGAAGGCCGAGGCGGCGAAGCCCTCCATCGAGCCGATCAACTTCGAGGCCGACAAGGCCGCCGCCGAGGCGGAGAAGAAGGCCGAGGAGGAAGACGATCCCTTTGCCGACATTTTCAAAATTTTCAATCGTGAGCGCTGATTTTTCCAAATTTTGCCGAAAGCCGCAGGTTTTTACCTGCGGTTTTCTTTTTTCCCGGCCGCGGCGCGAAAGCAGGAATTTCCATGCCAGCGCCGACAGATTTTGTGCGGGCTAAATTTCGCGGTTCCGCAAAAAGTAACGAAGCCGCAAAACGCGGCAGAAAAAATTTCAAAAAGAACGCTTTCTTTTTGAACAGGAGAGGTGATGGGATGGATGAAAAGCGGCGGAAGCCGGGCGGACGGCATGGCGCGGCCGTCTGCGCGGCACTGGTCTTTGCGCTCTCCGCCCTGCTCGTGCCGGCGGGCGCGGTGAGCGCGGCGGCGGACGGGAGCGAGGTGCGCACGCTCGTGCCGGTCGGCAAGGCGATCGGCGTGAAGCTCTTTGCCGAGGGCGTGCTGGTCGTGGGACTTTCGGAGGGCGATACGGCGTCGCCCGCGAAAAAAGGCGGCATGAAGGCCGGCGATCTGCTCCTGACGATGAACGGCGCCGCCATCGAATCGACGGAGCATCTGCAATCGCTCCTCGCGGAAAACGGAGAGAAGGAGGCGGCCTTCGGCGTGCGCCGCAACGGCAGGCTCGTAAAGCTCGCCGTCTGCCCGCAAAAGGGACAGGACGGCGTGTGCCGCCTCGGCGCGTGGATCCGCGACAGCATGGCGGGCATCGGCACGGTGACCTTCTACGATCCGGCCACGGGCGTGTTCGCGGCGCTCGGCCACGGCATCACGGACATGGACACCGGCGCGCTCATGCCGCTCTCGCGCGGCAGCGTGATGGCGGCGAGCGTCAAGGCGGTCAAGCGCGGCGAGAGCGGCTCGCCCGGCGAGCTGCGCGGCGACTTCGACCTGACGCGCGACCTCGGCTCCCTTTACGCGAATACGGAGTGCGGCATTTTCGGCGTTTTGCCGGAGGAGAACCGGCCGGAGAATATCGGAGAGGCGATCCCCGTCGCGGAGCGCGAGGAGGTCCACACCGGCAGGGCGGTCATTCTGGCAAACTGCGAGGGCGACGACGTGCGCGCGTATGAGATCGAGATCGAAAAGCTCTACGGCGGCTCCGCGCCCACGCGCAATCTGCTGCTGCGCGTGACCGATTCGCGGCTCATTGCGCTCACGGGCGGCATCGTGCAGGGCATGAGCGGCAGCCCTATCGTGCAGGACGGAAAGCTGGTCGGCGCGGTGACGCACGTCCTTGTGGACGATCCGCAGAGAGGTTATGGCATTTTGATCGAAAATATGCTCTCGGCCTCGGAGCCGGCCGCGCGGGACGCGGCGTCGGCCTGAAGCGGGCATGGCGGCAAGGAAAGCGCCTTGCCGCCATACATAGCTGAAAACGCTAAAAATATCGAATTGTGTCGTATTAAATTTGTGCTAAACGACAGAAATCTGCTTGAAAATACTGTCCGAATATGATAGTTTATAGGCAAGGCAAAACGAAACGTCCGATTTAGCGTCGGAATGCGCTGTCGCGCCTGAGTAATTTAGGAGGAAAATATTTAAGGATGGAGAACAGGATCAAGGTCGTTCTGGCGGATGCCAATGAGGAATTTCGCACGATGCTGCAACAGACGATAGAAAACACGGGGGAATTTGACGTGGTGGGGAGCGCCGGTGACGGCGCGGAGGCTTGGAGACTGATCGAGAAGGAGCGTCCACAGCTTGTCATTTCCGACGTGATCCTGCCGGAGCTTGACGGTCTGGGCCTGCTCGGGCGGATGGCGAAGCTGCCGGCAAGACCGAAAACGATTCTGGTATCCGCCTTTTACCGCGAGCGGCTGGTGGTCCGGGCGATGGAGCAGGGCGCGGCGTACTTCATGGCGAAGCCCTGCGAGACGGACGCGCTGCTCGAACGGATGCGGCAGGCCGTGCAGACGGAGGAAACGGAGGAGGAAAGCCCCGTCGCGCTGGAACGCCTTGTGACCTCCATCATCCACGAGGTCGGCGTGCCGGCGCACATCAAGGGCTATCAGTACGTCCGCGAGGCGATCATCCTCGCCGTGCAGGACATGGAGGTCATCAACGCGGTGACGAAGGTGCTCTATCCCGAGGTCGCGCGCCGCTATAACACCACACCCTCGCGCGTGGAGCGCGCCGTGCGCCACGCCATCGAGACGGCGTGGGACCGCGGCGACCTCGAAACGCTCCAGCGCTACTTCGGCTACACGGTCAATTCGACGAAGGGCAAGCCGACGAACAGCGAGTTCATCGCCATGATCGCCGACCGCATCCGCCTGCAAAACAGGGCAAAGACCGCCTGACCGGGGAAAAGCCCGGGCAGGCGGCGCGAAATGTAAAAAACGGAAAAAATTCCCGGAAAGCAAAAAAAGGACTGGATACGCTCCGGACGCTGTGATAAGATAAAAAGACAAAATTCCGGGGAGGTCAGATATGAGCTATGCCGACCGCGTCTTTCGCCAGAACTGCGAGGACATTTTGAAAAACGGCGTGTGGGACACGGAGCTTGCCGTCCGCCCGCATTGGGAGGACGGGACGCCCGCCCACACGGTCAAGAAATTTGGTCTTGTCAACCGCTACGATCTTGCAGGGGAGTTTCCCATTCTCACGCTGCGCCGCACCTACTGGAGGAGCGCGGTGGACGAGCTTTTGTGGATCTGGCAGAAGAAGTCGAACAATGTCCATGACCTTTCCACCCACATTTGGGACGCATGGGCGGACGAGAGCGGCAGCATCGGGAAAGCCTACGGCTATCAGCTCGGCGTGAAGCATCAATACAAGGAGGGGCTGTTCGATCAGGTAGACCGCGTGCTCTACGACCTCAAGCACAACCCCGCTTCGCGGCGCATTCTGACGAACCTCTATAACTTCGCCGACCTGCACGAGATGGGGCTTTACCCCTGCGCGTACTCAATGACCTTCAACGTGTCGGGCGATACGCTCAACGCCATTCTGAACCAGCGCAGTCAGGATATGCTGGCGGCGAACAACTGGAACGTGGTGCAGTACGCGGTGCTGGTCTACATGATGGCGCAGGTCAGCGGACTGAAGGCGGGCGAGCTGGTGCACGTCATCGCGGACGCGCACATCTATGACCGCCACGTGCCGATCATCGAGCGGATGCTCACGGAGCCGGAGCGGGAGGCGCCGCGGTTTTTCATTGACCAAAGCGTGACGGATTTTTACGCCTTCACGCGCGACAGCTTCCGGCTCGAGGGCTACGAGCCGAGCCCGTTTGAGGCAAAAATTCCCATCGCGGTATAAAGGAGAACGCCATGACCGCCATCGTTTGCGTGGACAAAAACTGGGCCATCGGGAAGGAGAACCGGCTGCTCTTTCATATCTCCGCCGACCTGCGGCGCTTCAAGCGGCTCACGACGGGAAGGACCGTCGTGATGGGGAGGAACACGCTCCTCTCGCTGCCGGGGGCAAGACCGCTGCCGAACCGGCGCAATATCGTCGTGAGCACGACGATGGCCCCGCGCGAGGGCGTGGAGGTCGCACGGAGCGCCGGGGAAGCGGCGCGGCTTGCCGGTGAGGACGCGGTGCTCATCGGCGGGGCGCAGCTCTACCGCGCGCTGCTGCCGCGCTGTGAGTGTGTACGGGTAACGCAGGTGGACGCCGCGGCGGAGGGGGCCGACGCTTTCTTCCCGAACCTTGACGCCGCGCCGGACTGGGCGGCCGAGACGGCGGGGGAATGGCAGGAGGAGAACGGCCTGCGCTTCCGCTATGTGGACTATGTGAGAAGATAAGGCAAAAGGACTTTCCGCTCTTGCGGAAAGTCCTTTTCAAATGCGGAGGAAATGAGTATAATAAAGAAAAACCGCGAGGGGAGGCGAGGGCTGTGGCGGAGCTGAATACGGACGTGCGCTTTATCAAAGGCGTGGGCGAGGCGCGGGCGAAGAGCCTTGCGAAGCTCGGCATCACCGACCTCGGGAGCCTGCTCGCCTACTTCCCGCGGGCCTACGAGGACCGGCGGGGGAGCCGCCGCATCGCGGAGACGCGGATCGGCGAGCGCGCCTGCGTGACGGCGATGGTGGCGGGAGAGCCGAAGCTCTCACGCATCCGGAAGGGGCTGGAGCTTGTCAAGCTGCGCGTGGTGGACGAGAGCGCCGCGCTGGAGTTGACGTATTTCAACCAGTCATATCTGAGGAACAGCTTCCGCACGGGCGAGAGCTACACGTTCTACGGCACGGTCGAGGGAACGCCGCTGCGGCGGTCGATGATCAATCCAGTCTTTGAGCGGGAGGGGAAGCGCGAGGTCACGGGCCGCATCGTGCCGGTCTATCCGCTGACCGCGGGCGTGGGGCAGAGCCTGCTCCACCGCGCGATCCGGCAGGGCCTGGACGAGGCGGCGGAGCTGCCCGAACTGCTTTCCGAGGAGCTGCTGCGTCGGCACGGGCTGTGCGGGGTGCGGTACGCCTACGAAAATATCCACTTCCCGTCGGACGACGCGGCGCTGGCCGCGGCGCGGCGGCGGCTCGCGTTCGAGGAGCTGTATCTGCTGACGCTCGGACTGCGGCTGCTGCGCGCGCGGCGGACGGAGGTAAGGGGCAAGACCTGCGCGGCGGTCGATATGACGCCGTTTTACAAGGCGCTGCCCTTTACGCTCACGGGCGCCCAGCGGCGCGCGGCGGACGAGCTGCTGCGCGACATGGCGGACGCGCGGCCGATGAACCGGCTGGTGCAGGGCGACGTCGGCAGCGGCAAGACGATGGTCGCGGCGGCGGCGGTTTATTTCGCGGCGAAAAACGGCTTGCAGTCGGCGCTGATGGCGCCGACGGAAATTCTCGCCGAGCAGCATTACCACACGCTCGCGCCGCTGCTGGAGGGACTCGGCGTGCGCTGCGCGCTGCTGACGGCCTCGACAAAGGCGGCGGCGCGCCGGTCGGTCGCAGAGCGGCTGGCGGCGGGGGAGCTCGACCTTGCCATCGGCACGCACGCGCTGCTCTCGCCGGACATTTCCTACAGGAATTTGGGACTGGTCGTGACCGACGAGCAGCACCGCTTCGGCGTGAACCAGCGCGCGGCGCTGGGGGCCAAGGGAGAAAATCCGCATCTGCTGGTCATGTCCGCGACGCCGATCCCGCGCACACTGGCGCTGATGATCTACGGCGACCTCGACGTGTCGGTGATCGACGAGCTGCCGCCGGGACGGCGGAGCATCGAGACCTTCGCCGTGCCGTCGAGCTACCACGGGCGCATCTACGCCTTCATCGAAAAGCAGCTTGCAGAGGGGCGGCAGGCGTACATCGTCTGCCCGATGGTGGAGGAGAACGGCGAGCTGCCCGACGAGCGCAAGGCCGTGACAGCCTATGCGGAAAAATTGCAAAAAGATGTTTTTCCGAGCAGGACGGTGCGGTTCCTGCACGGGAGGATGAAGCCGAAGGAGAAGGAGTCGGTGATGCGCGCGTTTGCCGCGGGTGAGATCGACGTGCTGGTCTCCACCACGGTGGTGGAGGTCGGCGTGGACGTGCCGAACGCGGCGGTCATGCTCATCGAGAACGCGGAGTGCTTCGGGCTTTCCCAGCTTCATCAGCTGCGCGGGCGCGTGGGCCGTGGGCCGTGGCAGTCGTACTGCATCCTTGTGTCCGACAACCGCGGCGAGGACAACCGCGCGCGGCTCGACGCGATGCGCCGCACGCAGAGCGGCTTCGAGCTGGCGGAGGAGGATCTGAAGCTGCGCGGTCCGGGTGATTTTTTCGGCGCGCGGCAGCACGGCCTGCCGACGCTGCGCGTGGCGGACTTCACCTGCGATATGGAGCTTCTGTACGAGGCACAGGGCGCGGCGGAGGAGCTGCTGGCCCTCGACCCGGCGCTCGCGGAGCATCCGGCGCTGCACGCGCGGGTGCGGGAGCTGTTCGATCTGAACGCCGAGGCGCTGAACTGAATACGGAGAACGAAAAAGGAACGGAAAAGCCGGGCGGCTTTTCCGTTCCTTTTTGTCTGTGCCGGGCGGCGGTCAGGCGTCGTGTTTGGCGAAGTGCCTGCCGATGAGCATGATGACCGCGAAGGTGAGGAGATACCAGAAGTTGCCCATCCTGTGGCCGATGAGGCAGGCGGCGACCATGAAGAGCGAGCCGCAGATGGCGAGCGCGGGAATGACGTAGCGGCGCAGCATGGACTCGTCGGTCGCCTTTTTCATCCAGTTGATGAAGATGGGCAGGTAGAGCGCGTAGATGGTGATGATGGGCAGCTCGGTGGGGTCGAAGAAGAAAATGACGCTCTCGAACGGGGTGCCGGCGAAGGCGACGGCATGGCTCCAGGTGCCGGCGAGGTTGGAGAGGTAGAAGTAGAGCCCCCACGCGGCGCAGTAGAACAGGCCGAGAATGGCGGAGTTGTTGGGGAGGTTGGAGACCTTGTCCACCTGACCGAACAGCTCGGGATGGGGACCCTCGCCGCGGGCGGCGAGAGAGTAGGGGCCGCGGCAGCAGCCGAGCATCAGGCCGTTCATCGTGCCCATGCAGGAGATGGCGATGAAGAGGTTGAGAATATTGCCGAGGACGTTGCCGAACACGTTGATGAACGCGGCGGTCGCGCCGGAATCGCAAAGCTCCTGATTGGTGGCGCCGCCGGCGACGCCGACGTAGTAGAGGATGTAGGTGGCGACGATGATGAGGCCGCCGATGAGCAGGGCGCGGGGGAGGTTGCGCTTGGAGTCCTTGAGCTCGGCGTTGATGGAGGTGGCGATGATCCAGCCCTCATAGGCGAAGGAGGTGGCGCAGACGGCGGCGAAGAGCGGGCTGCCCGCGACCTCGTAGCCGACGGCGGGATTGGAGAAGTTGTTGGTCAGCATCCCGTTCATCAGGCCGTAGATGATGCCGACGACCGCCATGAGGGTGAGGGGAACGAACTTGACGACGGTGGTAGCGACCTGGAGCTTGCCAGCGAGACGGGGAGAGAGGGCGTTGACGGCGTAGGCGCAGACCATGTAAAAGAGCATGAGCGCGAGGCACTCCGGTCCGATGACACAGCCACCCTCGGCGGCGGGGACGATGAGCGGGAAGTCGGGATCGACGGAGGTGATGAACACCAGCGTATAGCGGGCGCTGAGCCACGCGAGGGCCGAGGTGAGGGTGGGGTAGTAGGTGGTGGAAAGGAACCAGCCGATGTAGTAGCCGTATTTTTTGCCGACGATGGCCTCAGCGTAATCGACGATGCCGTTGACCTTTTCGTATTTCTGCGCCATAGCGGAGAAGGCGAGGATGCAGACGATCATGATGGCACCGCCGATGAGCCACGCGAGAATGCCCAGCGGCATATCGCCGCCGGTCTTTTGCAGGATGACCTGCGCCTTAAAAAATACGCCCGAGCCGACGACGATGCCGACCACCATGCAGATCGCGGTGAAAAGGCCGTATTTCTTTTCGAGCTTGTTTTCCATTGCTGTCACTCCTTAACCGGCGGGGAGCACGGGCGCTCCTCCGTATAAAAATGGGCGGGGCGGATCGGCCCTGCCGTATAAACGACCGCCCTGCACATTCGGGGAACGGCAGGACGTTAGCCAAAATTATACAGGAGGGGCGGGGAAAAAGCAATCGTTTTGACGCTTTAGAATGATAAAACGGAAAAATTTTTGCGAATGTGACAAAATGCGGCGGGAAATGCTGGGTATTTTGACTGTAAAGATTTTGTTAAACGAAAGGAAAATGGAAAAATCTCAAAAAAATCGGGCGGGGAACGCACGGGGGCGTGCAACAAAACGGGGGCGGGCGGCTACGGGTGAAAACGAACGGCGGCCGGAAACGCGCAGCCCGCGCAGAGGAGAAGGAAATGCGGGAGGGACGGGGACGGACGCGGGAAGGGGTGCGATTGAAGGAATGCAGGCAAGGGCTACCCGCGAGCGGGTCATTCAGAGGCTGTACAAAATGGCGATGGGGCGCGCAAACGACGCGATAAAGCTGGCGTACTGTCAGGAGCCGACGATGGAGGAGATCCGGCGGCTCGATCTCGGCGCGGTGTCGGAGTTTCGGCGCAGCAACCTCGGGAGCGTGGAGGTGCGGTTCATCGACCGCGTGAAGGCATTGCAGGCGCTGGCGGAGATGCTCAGCGGAGAGGACGGCGAGGCCGAGGAGTTCTTCCGCGCGATGGTGCAGGCGGAGGAGGAAACGTGAGGGAGATGATGCCATTCTCGCTCATGCAGAGGAAAGCCTTTTTGTGGTGGGCGAGGAGAGAATACGCGGACCGCGAGGCGGTCATCTGCGACGGGGCCGTCCGGTCGGGCAAGACGCTGGCGATGGGGCTGGGGTTCTTCTACTGGGCGACGGTCTGCTTTTCCGGTCAGCAGTTCGCGCTGTGCGGACGGAGCGTGGGCGCGCTGCGGCGCAATCTTTTGAACACCGTGCTGCCGCGGCTGCGGGCGCTGGGCTTCGTCTGCGAGGAAAAGCGGAGCGAGAGACTGCTGACCGTGCGCCGGCGCGGAAGAGAGAACCGGTTTTATCTGTTCGGCGGGGCAAACGAGTCGAGCGCCGCGCTCATTCAGGGCATGACGCTCTCGGGGGCGCTGTTCGACGAGGCGGCGCTGATGCCGCGCTCTTTCATCGAGCAGGCGGCCGCGCGCTGCTCGGTCGAGGGGAGCCGGCTGTGGTTCAGCTGCAATCCCGAGGGGCCGGGGCACTGGTTCTACCGGGAGTGGATATGCGGGGCGGAGGAGAAAAGGGCGCTCTATCTCCACTTCAGGATGGAGGACAATCCGTCGTTGAGCGCGAGGGTGCGCGCACGGTATGAGAACAACTACGACGGGCTCTTTTACCGGCGCTTCGTGCTGGGCGAGTGGACGGCGGCGGAGGGACGCATCTACGACTTTTTCAACGGGGAGTACGTGGGGGAGGCGCCGCCGGAGCCGTGGGAGCGCCTGCGCGTCTCCGTGGACTACGGGACGGTGAACCCGACGAGCATGGGGCTGTGGGCGCTCAAGGAGGGCGTGTGGTACCGTGTGGACGAATATTATTACGATTCCCGCAAGGCAGGACGGCAGAAAACGGACGAGGAATACGTCGATGCGCTGGAGGAGCTGGCGAGGGGAAGAAGGATCGAGCGCGTGATCGTGGACCCGTCGGCGGCGAGCTTCATCGAGACGCTGCGGCGCAGGGGCTTTCGCGTGACGCGGGCGAACAACGCCGTGGCGGACGGACTGCGGGTGACGGCGGATCTGCTCAAGAAGCGAAGACTCGTGATTTGCGGGAGCTGCGCGGACTGCCTGCGCGAGATGGAGTCCTACGGCTGGGCGAGCGACGGGAGCGGGCACGACGTGCCGCGCAAGGAGAACGATCACGCGATGGACGAGATGCGGTACTTCGCGATGTCCGTGACGGCGGGACGGAGCGCGGCGCCGGCCATCCGCGCGGTGACAAGAATGACGAATTAGAGAGGAGCGGCGAAACGGTGATACGAAGGAAAAAGCAGCAGACGGGAGGCGCGTCCGCGGCGGTGCAGGTGCGCGAGAGGGGAGGGCATCCCTTTACGGCGCTGCGCAGCTATACGCCGCTGAGCGGGGCGGACACGGCGCTGTATCAGAGTGTCCGCGAGGCGGTGCCGATCATAGACGCGGCGATCGACAAGCTGGTGCGGCTGAGCGGAGGCTTCCGCGTGCTGTGTGAGGACGAGCGCGCGCAGGACGAGCTGGGCGAGTTCCTGCGCACGGTGGACGTGGGGCACGCGCAGGTGGGCTTCGATGCCTTTTTGGACAAGTACGTGGATTCGATGCTGACCTACGGGCGCGCGGTGGGGGAGATCGTGCCCGACCCGGAGGGGCGCGAGATCGCGGCGGTGATGTGCCACCGCGTGGAGGCTGTGGCGCTGCGTGAGGGCGAGACGCCGCTGGACGTGAGGTTCTGCGGCTATGACAGCGCGGGAAAGCTGCGCGAGCTGCCGAGGCAGGAGCTGATGCTCTTTACGCCGCTGCTGCCGGAGCCGGACGCGCCCTACGGCGTGTCGCTGCTGCGCTCGATGCCCTTTATGGTGGATCTGCTGCTGCGCATCCACTACGCTATGGGGCAGAACTGGGAGCGCTGCGGCAACGTGCGCTTCGCGGTGGTCTATAAGCCGCAGGGCGAGGAACCGGACAGCACGCTGGCCCGCGAGCGGGCCGAGCTGCTGGCGCAGGAGTGGTCCGGCGCGATGCAGGACGCGCGCGGCGGGGACGTGCGGGATTTTGTGAGCGTGGGCGACGTGAGCATCCGTGCCATCGGGGCGGACAACGTGATGCCCGATACCGAGGTGCCGATGCGCCAGCTGCTTGAGCAGCTGGTGGCCAAGACCGGCCTGCCGCCGTTCCTGCTGGGGCTGAGCTGGTCGTCCACCGAGCGCATGAGCAGTCAGCAGGCGGATATGCTCACGAGCGAGATCACGGCGCTGCGGCGCTCGCTCACGCCGATGATGGACCGCGTGTGCCGGCTGTGGTTGCGGATGCACGGCTAT
The DNA here is from genome assembly GCA_963654505.1 of Lachnospiraceae bacterium. Lineage (GTDB taxonomy): Bacteria > Bacillota > Clostridia > Oscillospirales > Oscillospiraceae > Hominicoprocola. The sequence continues at coordinate 4,017 of CAVKBJ010000001.1, read as the reverse complement.
GGCTGCCGCTTCCACGTGGAGTGGGACGACATCAATTTGCAGGATCTTGTGGAGGAAAACAAGGCGGAGCTGTACCGCGAGCAGGCGCGGAAGCTGCGGCTGGAAAATGACAAAATGGAGGAACGGAAGTGAGCGAGGAAAGGAAGGAGCAGAGCGCCGCCGTGACGGCGGAGGAGCTGGCGCAGATCAACCGCTTTGCGAAAAAGGAGCTGAGCGCGGAGGAGGTCTACACCTTTGCGGTGAAGCTGTGCGACAACGAGGTGGACCGCGATTTCGAGCGCTTCGACCGCACGGCGCTGGAAAGGCTCGCGGAGCTGTTCGTCGGGAGGACGGGCATCTTCGACCACACGTGGTCGGCGGGAGGGCAGACGGCGCGCATCTATCGGACTGAGGTGGTCGAGGGCGAGACGCTCACGCAGGCGGGCGAGCGGTACTGCTGGTGCAAGGGCTGGGCCTATATGCTGCGCACGGAGAAGAACGCGGAGCTGATCGCGGAGATCGAGGGCGGCATCAAAAAGGAAGTGAGCGTCGGGTGCAGCGCGGCGAAGCGCACCTGCTCAATCTGCGGGAAGGACGCGGGAGTGTGCGAGCACGAGCGCGGGAGGTACTACGGCGGAAGGCTGTGCTACGCGACGCTGGGCGACATCACGGACGCCTACGAGTGGAGCTTCGTGGCGGTGCCGGCGCAGAAGGAGGCGGGCGTCGTCAAGCGCTTCGGACAGGGCGAGAGCTCGCTCAAGGCGATGGTGCGCGCGTGCGGCAGCCGCGCGCAGGCCCGCGAGCTGGAGGAGCTGGAAAAGCTCTCCGCGCTTGGGAAAAACTATCTCGGCGCGCTGCGTCGCGAGGTGAGAAGGCTGATGCTGGTGGCCGACGAGGAGCTTGACGGCGCGGTGGCCGAAAGCGTGACGGAAAAGCTCGGCGAGCATGAGCTGCTGGAGCTGAAGAAGACGTTCGGTGCGCGGGCGGCGAAGAAGCTCGGCACGAGCGTGCAGGTCGTGGAGCCGCGCGAAAAGCGCGAGGAGAACGAGCGCGACTTCTGCGTATGAGCAAAGTGACCAAAAAAGCGGGACGCTTTTTGGAATACAGGACAAAGGAAAAGGAGGAAATGAGATGAGCGTTTCTTATGAGGGCATCGGCGCGTGGCACGCGACCTTCGAGGCGGGCGCGGGGGCCGAGGAGGGCAAGGTCGTCAAGGTCTCTGCCAACGGCACGGTGAGCAAGTGCGCCGCGAACGACGGCTTTTGCGGCGTGGTCGCCGCGATGGGCCGCGACGGCAAGGCGTGCAGCGTGCAGCTCGGCGGTCTTGTGACCGTGACGTACAGCGGCGATAACGCGCCGGCGGTCGGCTGGAACACGCTGGCGGCGGACGGAAACGGCGGCGTGAGCGTCGTGACGAGCGGCGGGCGCAGCTATCTGGCGGTCGAGGCCGACGCGGTCGGCAAGACCGTGACCATCATGCTTTAAGAGGAGGAGAAAAATGACTTACGGCTATGAAAATCTGAGGCTCGAAAAGGGTATGTACGCCCAAAGCGGCAAGAGCTTTTCCCGCGTGCTGGAGAGCCTTGACCCGAGCGAAAATTACCGCGGCACGGCACTGGAGGGCATGGACGCCTTCCAGCGTCAGCTCAAGCGCTTCGACATCCACGTCAAGGGCGCGGGCAGCGATATGGTGGAGAAGTTCTTCCACACGAGCGACAGCGCGGTGCTGTTCCCAGAGTTCGTTTCGCGCGTGGTGCGTCAGGGCATGGAGAGCGATATCCTGCCCGAGATCACCGCGACCACGACCAATTTTGACGGTCTGGATTACCGCACCATCGCGTCCGTGCCGACGGACGACGACAAGGCGCTCAGGCGCGTGGAGGAGGGTGCGATCATCCCCACAACGACCATCCGCACGCAGGAAAATCTGGTGAAGCTCCACAAGCGCGGGCGTATGCTCGTGGCGAGCTACGAGGCCATCCGCTTCCAGAGACTGGACCTCTTTTCCGTGACGCTGCGGCAGATCGGCTCGTACATCGCGCGTATGCATCTTGACGACGCGGTGCAGGTGCTCATCAACGGCGACGGCAACGACAACGCCGCCGACGCCTACGAGATCGGCAGCGGAAGCGACAAGATCAGCGGTACGGCGGGCACGCTGACCTACAACGCGCTGCTGGACTTCTGGTCCAAGTTCGACCCCTACAGCATGAACACGCTGCTGGTTTCCAACGACGTGATGCTCAAGATGCTCAAGCTCAGCGAGTTCCAGAACCCGCTGACGGGGCTGAATTTTCAGGGCACCGGTACGCTCTCGACGCCGCTGGGCGCGAAGCTGCTGAGGACCGCCGCCGTTCCCGCGGGCAAGCTGATCGGTTTGGACAAGAACTATGCCCTCGAGCACATCTGCGGCAGCGAGGTGATGGTGGAGTACGACAAGCTCATCGACCGCCAGATCGAGCGCGCGGCGATCACGAGCATTTCCGGCTTCGCCAAGCCCTATCAGGAGGCATCCAAAGTGCTGACCGTTTAACGGCGGCGCGTGAGCGAAGGGAGGGAGAGCGATGGACGAGGAGATCCTTGAAACGGCGAAGAGCATCTGCGCCTGCGGCACGGAGGACGAGGCGCTGCTCAAAAGGCTCTGCGCGGCAAGCGCGCAGGCGCTCGAACGAGAGCTGCGCACAGGCGTGACGCCGGAGGACTGTGAGGGAGCGTTCGTCTGCGCGAGCGCGTGGCTGGCGGCCGCGGCGCTGACGGAGGCAAGGCTCGGCGGGACGGAGGAGCTTTCCTCCCTCCGCGCGGGCGACGTGACGATCGACGTCAAGGGCGGCGCGCACAGCGAACGCGCCGCGGCGCTGCGCCGCAGCGCACGGCAGCTGATGGCGCCGTATACGGAGGGAGGCGGCTTCTTCTTTTGCGCGGTGAAGGGATGAAAAGCATGATCGATCAGGCGTTCCGCCGCTACGGCATGACCGTGACGGTGGAGCATGACGGGGAAACGGCCGAGGCCTGCGGCTTTGTGCAGCCCGTTACGGCGGTGAGCGGCGGCGAGCCGTTCTCCGTCGGGCCGCTGGGCGCGAGCGACAAGCGCTGCTGGCGCTATCTCGGCAGCGCGGAGACGAGCGTGGCGCAGGGGGATCGCATCCTCTGCGGGGGAAAGCGCTATCGCGTCCGCCGCGCGGAGGGCGTAAGGCTCGGGGAGCTGGTGACGCACTACTGGGCGGTGCTCGACCGTGAGGAGGAAACGGCATGACGGCGGCGGGACAGGTGAGAGCGGAGATCGTGAGCCGGCTGAAGGCGGCGGGTCTTGACGCGGCGGAGGCCTACGAGGACGAGCGCTTCCGCGAGAGGAGCGGGAGCGTGGTCGCCGTCGGCGCGAAGCAGGCGGGGCTGACGCACACGGGACTGCTGGACTATCTCGGCGAGCAGTACGACGAGGAGAGCGGGCGCACGGTCGAGGTATATGGCAGGCGGCTCAAAATGGCGGCGTCGCTGGACGTTTACACGCCGCGGCGCAAGGGAGCGCGCGGCTGCGAGCAGACGGCAGAGGCCGTGAGCGAGGCGCTGCTGGGCAGACTTGCCGACGGGCTGACGCTCGACGAACTGAGCTGGGAAAATACGGAGTGGGACGAGAAATACGGAATGTTCGTGCGGCGGGGCACCGCGCGCTGCACGGCCTACTTCGTGGCGACGGCGGAAGAGGAGAGCGCGGTGCTGACGGATTTTATTTTGAAAGGTGTGATGCAGTAAATGGGCAATACGGTGGTACATGAGCATCCGGGCGTGTATTCGTCCTACGACGCCTCGAGCGTGATCAGCGGGAAAAAGACCGCGAAGATCATCGGCGCGGCGGCGGTGAGTACGACGGGCACGGCGAACGAGGTGGTGACGCTGACCTCCTACGCCGAGGGCGTGAGCGCCTTCGGCGAGGACGCGGAGGGTGTGGCCGGCATGGCGGCGCTGCTCGCGGCGCTCTATCGCAACGGCGCGGCGGTTGTCAAGGCGGTGAAGGTGAGCGCGGCGACGACGGCCGGCTAT